>JANOXW010000638.1:0-5941 GCA_031418635.1 Acidobacteriota bacterium | reverse complement strand
CCAGCGCGTTCACGCCCGCCGGTGTCAAACCGACACGATATTCGTTATATTTAATTTCCTTCTGAAATCCGATTATCTTTGTTTTAGAAACTCTCAAATAATAAATTTTGATGATAAAAACGTAACTTATAATTCTACGTTGTTTCCCCCAAATTGTTAAAGCGACGAACAAAAGAATTTGCCCGCGAAACACGCGAAATACGCGAAAAAAAGAAAAGATTTAAATTTTTCGTGCCTTTCGTGTATTTCGCGGGCAAAATTCCAAGTTAAATCTCAACTTCATCAATCTGCGCTTTTTGCAGTTTGCCCGAATAGTCAATGTAGAGCGATTTCCATTCGCTGAAAATATCTAAAACCTGCGTTCCGTCTTTTGTTTACTCAACTTCCATTTCCAAGTATGTTGCAAGTGCCTTTAAATTATCGGTGTGTTTCTTTAAATTCTGTCGTATCTCAACGCACCTTTCATCGTTAAATTCCCAAGTTGTGCCGTCCGAAGCTCTAAATGAAAGATGATGTTTTCCATCTATTATTGTGTGTTTTAGGTGCGCTAATTTATTTCTGACTTCGCTTATTTCAATATTGTAATTATTCAAAATTTCGCTAGAAAAACTTTCAATTGTTGAATCTTGAAGAATTAAACCTAAAACATACAACTTACCGAAGACATTTAATTTATTTACGAAGTTCTCAAATTGTTCTTTCTGTATGTATTTCTCAAATTTCTTTGCATTATCATCGAAGAACTTGAGATTTTTCTCCATAGACTTATTGAATATTTCTGCTCTTTTTTCAATTATTTCCGGTCTATTGATAAAATTAACTAAAAGTTCTCCTAGTAAACTGTCTAAGCCGCTCGTTTCAGCCATCATTAAACCTCGCATTGCGGTTAGTTCTTGTAATTTTGAAACTGTTTGATTTATGAGCCACTCGGTTTTATCCAATAATCCGTTATATCCTTGAGAAACTTGGTAATAAGAAAGTCTATCAATATCAAGAACATTTCTTGCCTTTTCCCAAAAATCTTCTACGGCTGAGTAGAAAAGGATTTCAGTAAAGATTCTGCCATCTCGAATTTCTTGAATAATCACGTCGCCATTATTTCCTTCCTCATCCAAATTGTAATCAGTTAAAATCAAGTCAAATCTTTGTGTTTTTATGATTTCGACAAGTTGTTCTTTGTCTTCACATTCGACAATTTGAGGAACAAATCCAAGACTTGCTAAAAAATCTTCTATTCTTTTCAAATGACCATCTTGCCGATGTTCATTGATTCGGTCATCAATCCAAAGTATTCGATAATCAAGTTTCATATATACAGAAGATTCTCCTTTTATTTTTTGAAATACAGAACAAAATCAACGCCTTTATTCAATTTATTATTTACCTCAATATTGCCATTCATTTCTCTAATAATTTGCGAGATATGAAAAAGTCCTAAACCTGTGCCATTGGTGGTCGTAAAACCAAAGTCAAAAACATCCGAAACTAAATCATCGGAAATACCTTTTCCATCATCAATAATGTGTAATCTAACTTCGGAATCAGAAACTTTTTCCCATTGAAATTTGACGTTTTTTGCTCCGGCTTTAGCAGAATTATGTAACAGATTATCAAGAACAATTGTTATATCAATTGGACGGAATTTTCTAACAAATGACAGCTCCAGAGGTGTATCTATTTCTATTTTTAAGTTATTACTGTGATTATAGTCTTTGAAAACATTTTCCAAATATTCGTCAACAAATCCAACCAAATCTTTGGTTACTCTGACAGTCATTGTATTAAAATTGGTCTTCCTGAAATATTTTGAAAATGTAGCTATCTTTGTATTTTCAATATTTATTATTTCAATATAGCCAAGTATTTCTTCTTCTGCATCTCCCTTTTTGACAGCTTTAACCAAATTTCTAATGTTAGTTTCGATTCTCTGAGTAGCGTGTGTGATGTGATGATTAAGACTAAGCAATCTTTCTTTATCAACATCAACGGCTTCTTTTAGAAAATGATTTTGACCGATTGTGTATTTTAGTTTTGCTTCGGCATCATTAGCTCTTGCCCCTTCTTGTTCTGCTTTTCCTTCGGCTGATTGAGTATCTTCAGTTATCTTTTTAAATTCACGTTTTAGGTTTTCAACATCTTTTTTAAATTCAGGATTATCTGTCCTAGCAGCAGCTTTTTCAAGTTTTTTAATAGTCCGACTAACGCTCTTTTCTTGTCTTTGCTCTAAAATTTGAAGAAAATCTTTGTCATAATCAATGCTGACGAACACTTTAGAATTTGCCAAATTAGAGATAATTTCAGTAATTTCTCCTTTTACGTCTTCAGGTTGTAGAATAGGAAGAACTTCCTTCGTCTCCTTGTTCTCTCTTGGGTCACCCCAAGCAATCACTTGAACAACGTATTTTTCTAATCTCTTTAAGGCTTTTTCTTCAAATAAATTTACTAATAAATCATAGTATTTATTCTTCACAAGTCCAGCATTTCGACTAGTAACTTCTCTAAATACAGAATTATTGCCATATATTTCAATGCGCCCAAATAAATCCCTGCTTCCTAAAAAACGGTTGTATCCTTGAACTTTTCTCTTATCTATTCCTAATGAGTCATCGCCTTCTTCTCCATAAGGCATAATTCTAAAACCATTTTTATATAAGAAGACACCGCCGTAATTTTTATTTTCAGTTCCCATCAAACGAGTAAAATTATCTTTGGCGATACGGTTTAACTGAAAAAGTTGTATCTTTAAACTGTGGAGTCTTTCACCTTCGACTTCAAAATCATTAGTTTCTGTGATTGTATAAATTCTTCTACCTCTATCGCTTAAAGTTGAAGTAATTACTTCCCCATCTTCTGAAACTTCAATCAAAATCTGAGTGGTTTTTAACGCAAGCGTTTCAAAAAGGAAATTTTTTACCTCGCCGTTGACAATTTCTCTATCTTCAAATTCACCATTTTTTTTCTCAAACTTCTTTTTCTCTTTTTCGTCATCGTCGAGTTCGTCGGCTGCTATTATTTTTATTTTAAAGTTTTTGCTGTCGTTTTCCTGATTTGGATTAATAAGTTTTTCTAAAGATTTTTTTAATCTAAGTATTTTTTCTCTTTCCCATGAATCTCGAAGGTCAGAAATTTCTAAAATAGTTCCATGTAAAATTGGATAATTATGTTTTGGCAAAGTCGTATGTGGAACTTTTACCTGATAAAATTCTTGATTAGAATCTTTTTCAAATTTCTCCCAATTAACTGTTAATTGCTCAATTTTCTTGGTTTTGTCATCTTTTATGGAAATTAAATTGAGATTTTTCCCCAAACGGTCGGCAGAAAATCTTCCAACACCTTTTGCTCCTGCAAATAATCTTTTTGTCTTAATTTTATCTCTGTAATCGGGTTCTACATCTTCTCTTTTTGCAGAATATGCGACAAATAGCCATTTTTCTACTAGGTCAATTTCGCTCATTCCTACGCCATCATCATAAATAATAATTTTTGCCTTATTATTGTTTCGATTATTTTCAAACTTAATGGTAACTTTGCTGGCATTAGCATCGAATGAATTTTTGACTAGTTCAAAAACAGCGACAAACTCATCGGTGATTAATTCTTGACCGATAAGGTTCTTCAAAGCGGAACTAATTTTGAATTCTTTGTCACTCATTCGAGAATTTCTTTGAGAACAACTGCCACAAGTTCGGCAAACAACGGTGGAATTGCATTTCCTACTTGAGTGTATCGTGGAACTTCAAAACGTCGTAATTTGCCGCCGGTTGTATATTTTTCTTTGAATTCAAACCAATCAGGAAAAGTTTGCAATCGAGCATATTCCCTTACGGTTAAAATTCGAGGTTCGGAATAATGTATATAATCGTCTGGATGTGTCGTTAGCGTTGGACTTTTTTCTTTTGCGTCCATTACTGTTACGCCACGTTTTTTTAATCCAAATTTTTCTCTTTCTTCGCCGTCAATTCTGACATTTCTGGCTGCTTCTTTTAAAAGTTTCTCAAAAATCTCAACTGTTTCTGATCGATGTTTTGTAAAACGATGGCTGTCAACCACTTTATTTAAATCACCGTTTCCATTGCGAAGATATTTTTGTAAAGCAGTTTTCGCAGTTACATAAGTTCCCGCAAAAAAACTTGGAGTGTCAGGTGATATTTTTTGTCCATTAGATTGGAGCAAATCAGAAATCGCATCTTCTATTTTGTTATCAGAAGTCAGATTTTTATCCTTCAAAAACCCATCTTTCTTAGACTCAATCAAATCAAAAAATGTTTGCGGTTCTTTCTCTTTAAATCCAACAATAATAAATCGTTTTCTTCTTTGCGGAACGCCAAACTCCCCAAAGTCAATAAGTTTTGGCTTTGCTTTATAGCCTAAAGATTTTAGTTTCTCTAAAACAATTTCGGAATAGGCAAGACTTTCAGTTTCCGTATCATCCTTAAAAGGCAAAGAAAACCCTCTAACATTCTCAAAAAACAAGGCTTTAGGCTGAACAAGTTTAATAAAGTCAATATATGAATAAACTAAATTATTCCGCACATCGCCTTTTTCTCTTTTCCCTGCAAAAGAAAAACCTTGGCAGGGCGGTCCACCGACAACTAAATCTATTGTTCCCTGTAGTTTCTCCAAATCTTGCTGATGATTTTTGAGAACATCTTCAATATCATTCTCTTTTTTATTAAGCCATTCTACCCATTTGAAATGTTTTTTTGTTTTTATGAGATTATGATTGAGCGTTGCAAAAGCGAATGGACTTTTTTCAATAGCAAAAAGGGCTTCCCAATTTGCTTGGTAAAACCCTAATGAAAGTCCGCCGCATCCGGCAAAAATATCGATATATTTAGGCATTTGCTACATTTTATGAAAATAAATGAGATTTAAGTGCAAAACCCCATTTATCTTAGCATAAAAAACTTAAATTTCAACTTCATCAATCTGCGCTTTTTGCAGTTTGCCCGAATAGTCAATGTAGAGCGATTTCCATTCGCTGAAAATGTCTAAAACCTGCGTTCCGGCTTCGCGGTGTCCGTTGCCGGTGCCTTTTGTGCCGCCGAACGGTAAGTGAACTTCCGCGCCGATGGTGGCTGAATTGACGTAGCAAATTCCGGTGTAAAGTTCTTGCATTGCGTAGAAAGATTGGTTGACATCTTGCGTGTAAATCGCCGACGACAAGCCGTATTTGACGTCGTTGACAATATCAATCGCTTCGTCCAGAGTTTCAAACGGTATGACGACCGTCACGGGACCGAAGATCTCTTCCTGCGCGATGCGGTGATTGCGTTTGACGTTCGTGAAAACGGTCGGTTCGATGAAATAACCGTTTTTATATTCGCCTTTCGTCAGACGGTTTCCGCCGCAAGCTAAAGTCGCGCCGTCTTCGGTTTTGCCGATTTCGATGTAATTCAAAATCTTGTCCATTGCTTGTTGATTGATGACCGGACCGACTTCGGTTTTTGCATCAAGACCATTGCCGACGCGCAATTTTTTCGCTTTTTCGACTAATTTTTCGCAGAATTTTTTATAAACTTTTTTATGAACAACGAGCCGCGATGAAGCCGTGCAGCGTTGTCCCGAAGTTCCGAATGCGCCCCAGAGCGAGCCTTCGACGGCGTTGTCAATGTCGGCATCGTCCATCACGATAATCGCGTTTTTGCCGCCCATTTCTAACGAAACGATTTTGTTGGTTCGCGCACATTGTTCGGCGATAATTCTGCCCGTATCGGTCGAGCCGGTGAACGAAATCAGGCGCACGTCTTCGTGTGCAACCAACGCTTCGCCGGGTTCGGAAAATCCGTTGACGACATTTATCACGCCTTTCGGAATTCCCGCTTCTTCACAGGCTTTGACTAAGTTAATTGTTGAAAGCGGAACATCTTCGCCCGATTTGATGACGACCGTGTTTCCACAAACTAACGCCGGAATCAACTTCCACGAAGGAATCGCCATC
>JANOXW010000637.1:0-5169 GCA_031418635.1 Acidobacteriota bacterium | reverse complement strand
AACTGATGATGTCAAAGAGCTTAATTACGCACAGGCTTCAATTTAAATACAGTAAAGCTAAGGCGCGGGAGATTGCCTTTTTTTTTAACTATAAATTACGAATTACGGATTAAACGTCGCATAAGTCGGATTTGATTGTTGACCGTAGATTTCGTTTGCTTTATAGAGTTGAATTTTTAGTTCAAGTCGTTCGGGCTGTCCGGCGACAGTTGGAGAAATCTTCATATTGCTGGATTTTCCTGTTCCGCTGGTTAGTTCTGACCAATTTTCACCGTTCATTTTTCTTCCGAGCAGTTTCCACATATCGGATTTGCCGCGATTTCCGACGACAATAGCCGCTTCGTAACTACTTTGCGCCGCAAATGCTTCGAGCGTCGGTTTAATACTTTAGGGCGGAATGGGCGGAGTGTCGCCGTCAATGCCGAGAGCCATTCCAATCTCTTTGTTATATTCGGCGGCGGCTTTGTAGCGACGATTTCTCCGGTTGGCGCGTTCCAAAGTGCCGGAAACCAAAGCAAACGGCGGCGCAATTAATGGAAAAACCGGAAACGGCGGAACGTCCACGTCGGGATCGCCGTTATAAACTTGTTGTTTTATTTTGGTTATAGACTTTTTATTTGCCTCAATCAAAGCGGCTAAATCAATCATATATTGAAGATTTCCCGCTTCCTCAGAAACTTCTTGAAGTTCGGCGTTGGTTGCTCCAACTTGTGATTGAAACGTCGGTAAATTTGCTTTTTGTAACAAAAGCATTGCAAGTAATTTTTCGATTGTATCGAATTTCATAGTTTTTGCTCCTTGAATTTATTTATTTGAATGTAAAATTCCGTGTAAAAGTATGGGCTTTAGAGCCGTGAAACGAGAAAAACAGTATGAACGCAAAGAATTATAATTTATATGTGTTGGAAAAGACAAATTAAATAATGCTAAATGATTAATGATTAATGGTAAATGACTAATGAATAGTAGATAGAGTTTTTTAGTTATGGGTAAATTTATAATCAAACGTGAAAAAAATTATTTACTATGCAGAATAATATTTATTCTTAGCGGAATATGAAATATTCTTTGTGAAATAATATTTATTCCCTATGGAATATTTTATATTTTGTCGGGAATATTGTTTATTCTCCGTAGAATATGTTTATTTCCCAAAAGAAAAAACTATATTTCACAAAGAATATAGTTTCTACCGCAAAGCATTAAACATTTTCCACTAAGAATCTAGTGTTTTGTGTTGCCCGCTAAAAGATTTACGGCGTGTGGCAAGATGTTTTTGATGACTTCAAAACATTCGGTTACAGCGTTAGGAGAACCGGGCAAATTTATAATCAATGTGCCGTTGCGAATGCCGCAAATTCCGCGTGAGAGCATTGCTTTTGGATTGAGTTTCATTGTTTCCGAGCGCATTGCTTCGGCAATTCCCGGCGTTTCTTTTTCAATCACGGCGAGAGTTGCTTCCGGCGTGTTGTCGCGCTCTGCAAAACCTGTGCCGCCAGTTGTTATTACTAAGTTTATATCATCTCTGCCAGTGAGAAAAAAGAAAGTTTGCCGCAAATCATCAAAATCATCGGACACAATAATTTTTTCTTCCACTATTGCGCCAATTCTCAACAAAAGCCCGACTAATGTAACGCCTGAAATATCATTTTCTTCCGTGCGCGTATCACTAACGCTTACTACAATTGCTCTTATTTGTGCGTTTTCCATTATGTTTTTATAAGTTATTTGGTTTATTCGTAATTTTTCATAATAAATTTTTGCGAGTTATCTAGCAATTCTCGTTAAGTTATATTATTTATCGCTATTGGCAATTAAATCGAACTATCTAACATTATATTTTACATAATCTTTTAACCAACATCTGTCCATAACAACTAATAAACCCGCGTCTTCAGCACGTTTTGCCGCCGGTTTATCTATCACACCTTCTTGTAGCCAAACTGCTCTTGCGCCGATAGCAATTGCTTCATCAACAATTGCTCCGGCTTCTTCGGGACGGCGAAATATATTAACGAGATCAATTTTTTCCGGCACGTCAGCTAGTTTTGCGTAAGCATTCTCATTTAAAACTCTCGTTTCATTCGGATTGACCGGAATTACTTTGTAACCTTTTCTTTGCATATAAGTTGCCACACCGTTTGACGGGCGAAATTCATTAGACGAAAGCCCAACTACCACAATCGTTTTACATTCAGTTAATATCGTTTTTATTGTTTTTGCTTCATTCATAATTCTTTTTTTTAGTGGTAATTAATTAATGGTGAATGGTGAATGATTATTGGTGAATTTAAGAATGATTTTAATAATTTGCTTTATTTATATTCTTACTTGTTTATAAAAAATTTTGCTTGTTTTTTATCATTCATCATTCACCATTTATCATTCACCATTCTACCCAATGCTTGCTTCAATGCGTTCAATGTCCCGGCGACGTTTGCTGTAAAAAATACTGAGGACAACTCCGAAAACGACAAGGAACATTCCGAATAAAGATTCGAGAGTTTGTGCTTCACCAAAGATTATCCAACCAACTGACAAGCCGTAAATCAATCCCGAATAGACAATTATTGCTACACTTGCCGCTTTTTCTTTCTGAAGCGCGTTGGTTAACCAAATTTGTCCGAGTTGCGAGAACATTCCAATCAGTAAAAGATAAAACCAATCCCATCCGAAAGGCGTTCGCCAATTAAATAATGTAAAAACAAGCCCGACAAACATTCCGACAAACTGAAATTGGAACACAACCGTTAACGGATGTTCTTTTTCCTTGAGACTGCGAACTAAATTATACGCTACGCCTGAACCAAATGCTGAAATAATTCCCATTGCCAAAAATGTCAGAGAAATTCTCGCGTCAAACCGTTCAATAAACAACACTCCGGCAAACGCAATCGCGTAAAATAACCATTGAAGATGCTTAACTTTTTCTTTTAACAGGAAAATTGCAATTATCGTCGTGAAAATAGGAGATAAATACTGAATTGTCATCGCCGAAGCAAGTGGAATATTTTGCACGGTAACGAAAAAAAAGTATAAAGCCATCGTCCCGAACATTCCACGCAAGAGTAATTTTGTTCTGTTCGTGCCGGTAAAACTTGCACCCGCTTTTTTTATTCCGTAAAAACAGAAAATACAACCGGTAAAGCATCGAAAAAAGACTACTTCCATCGCCGGCAGATGTGAAACTTGCTTGACGAAAACATTTGCCAAAAAAAATGCAAACGTCGAAAGAAACATCGAACGCATTCCTTCGCTAAAAAAGTTTGATTCTGTCGGGTTTGAGTCTTGCAAAGTATGTTTTTTATCTGATCCGCTGTTAGTTTAACATTCTACCGACGCAAATTACATCTTTACTGTATGGATTTTTTGTGATGTTTGTAAGTTTTAAGTGCGCCAGTTCTGGAAACGTCTTAATGCCAACGAGATTCCGGTCCAAACCAGAAACGCGCCACCGATACACGCGAGGAATCCGACTAATTGCCCGACGAATCCGGCAGATTCGCCCGTGTGCGTGAATCGCACCCAACTGCGGAGTTGTCGTCCCTTGTTTTGTTCGCCGTATCTCTCCCATTTGGAAACTTCGCCCGTGTTTGTATCAATCGTTAAACTTGAACGACCAAACTTATTCCAATAGATTCCTTCGTCAATCGTAAAGGTAGCCGAATTATTCGCTATCGGAAAACGTATGCTCATTGATTTCCAAGCCGTCTGCTGTTCGGCTTTTGTCCAAATCTCGTCGAAATTTGTCGGTAACTCGAAAGATTGTTCTTGATTCGGCGGGCGTTGCAGTTGATTCGGCAGTTCGTTGCCTGTTATCGTGTAGAGTAAATTGTTTGCCCAACTGTATGACATCACTATCGCCGTCAGTGTGAGAATAATTAGCACGAGAGATGTCCAAAAACCGATGGTATTATGCCAGTTAAAGTTGCGCGATTTACCTTTTAACCCGCGTCGAAACCATAACACCGACCGGAAATTGTTCCACGCCAACTTGCGCGGAAACCAAATATAAACGCCCGTAACTGCCAACACCAAGAATAAAACATTTGCCGCGTCGTTAATGGATTTTCCCACCGTACGACCATCTCCCGGCAACGCCAACCAACGATGCGCGTCTTCGATAAAACGAAAAACTCCGCGTAAAGTGGTCGCTCCTGCGCCCGTCATTTCTCCCGTATAAGGATTAACAAAAATTTGCCCGTCGCGCCCAAACGAAACCGTCGCCGCCAAAGTCTTTTCGTTCTGAAATGTAACTCCCGACGGTTTGGAATCAGGTTTTTCCGTGCGGGTTTTATTGATAAGTGCGGTTATCGAAAGCCTTTCCGCGTTCTCCGCAGACAATTCCACGCGCCGCATATCGCTCTCAGCATAGTCTAAAATGTTCGACTCGAAGGATAATAACGCACCCGTTACGCACATTATAAAAATAAAAATGCCCGCAAGTATTCCGCTGGTCAAATGTGTCCAAAATAAAATTTTACGAAATTGTTTCATACAGAAATTGTCTTAAACCTCTGCCCAACGGCGCAGTAAGTTGTGATATACGCCTGTTAATTGAATGACTGAAGGATGTTCCGGCGCGGATTCGTTTAATCCTTGAATCGCCAAATCCATATCAAACAGGATTGAACGCTGCCCGTCGTCGCGCACCATACTTTGTATCCAGAAAAATGACGAAACCCGCGCTCCCATTGTTACCGGACGAACATTATGAAGACTCGTCGCCGGATATAATATCAAATGCCCGGCGGGAAGTTTGATTTTGTGAACGCCGTATGTATCTTCGATGACGAGTTCGCCGCCTTCGTAATCTTCGGGGTTTGTCAGGAAAAGTGTGGCAGATAAATCCGTGCGGATGCGATGCGCCGTTCCCGCGATTTGTCTGATAGCGTTGTCAATATGGTTGCCAAACGAATGTCCGCCTTCATACCGGTTGAAAAGCGGTGGAAAAACCTTCAAGGGTAATGCCGCCGACATAAACAATGGACTCTTTTCCAGCGAGTTTAATATTATTTCCCCGAGTTTTTGGGTTAGCGGATGACGCTCCGGCAGTTGCAGATTGTTTTTTGCCCGCGCCGACTGATGCCCGGCAGTAACTTTCCCGTCAATCCATTCCGCTTTCTCGATTTTTTGCCGACATTCCAACGCTTGTTCCTTTGTCAGAAC
>JANOXW010000636.1:0-10553 GCA_031418635.1 Acidobacteriota bacterium | reverse complement strand
TTTCGCTAATCGGCAAAATACCTTCTAAATCGGGAAACTGCGACGACGAGAAATCTTGATTTCTGGAGAACACACTCGCTAATCCGATGATACCGCGGGCGGCAAGTGTCGTATTTCGCAACTTCGGAAAGGTGTAAAAAGTATTATACGAGGCTTGGAATTTGTGAAAGCCGATGTTTGCGCCTAAAGTTGGCAAAGAAATGTTGTATTCTGTCGTCAGATAACTGCCGCGAGTCGGGTCGGTTGCGCTGTAACGGCACGGATTGCCCGCATCGCCTTTGGCAATTATATCGAGCAAGGAATATTTTATAGAACAGTTTTCCCGTGTATCAAAACCGAAGTTTGCGCCAAAACCCGAAATCCGCACTCGCGCATCAGGACGCAGTAAATCACGCACTAGAAGGCTTTCGATATTGAACAGGCGAACATCTTCAAACCGATAGCGGACAAACAAAATGCTCCGCTTGGTGCGGCTGATAGTGCGACTGGTTTCCGCCGAAAGTGTCAAGCGATTGATCGTCGGTGCGCCCGTGTCGCGTCCGAATTCATCAATCGGATTGCCGTTTTCGTCAATTCGTTGAACAACGCCGAAAGTGCCGCGGTCAAAGGTTGAACGGAAAAATCTCGTAACAGTCGAATCACGCAAATACTGGGCGGTAAAAGTTAAAGGCGAAAACCGATTTTTCCCGTCGGGTAAAAAACGCGGGTTGATAAAGTCAATCTGTGCAAGTTGTTGCAAGCGGCTAACGCGAACTCTCGCGCCGCCTTGTTGAAGTTTACCGAACAGATTGAAATGCCGTATGTCGAAGAAGCCGTTTGCGCCGAAATCGGTTGAATAGCCGCCGCCGTAAGTGAGAAGTCGCGGCTTTTGTTCTTCGATATTGATGACAATATCGGTCAATCGTCCGCTTCCGTCCGCTTTTTCGCCCGCCGGTTCAGGCTTTATTTCGACCAGACTAAACGCATCGGTGGAATACAGATTTTGTTCGCTGGCAAAAATGTCGGTTGAGCGCAAAACGTCTTCGCGGCGCAAGTTGATTGCCTTGAGAATCGCTGAATTATTCGTTCTCTCGTTGCCGTTTATCAAAATGCGATTGATAAAAACCTTCTGTCCTTCTTTCTCGACATTGTAAATAATCTTAACCAATTCTTCAGTCGCGTTTTCATCTTTGGGCAATTCGACAAGTGAATAATTTACTTTCGCATCGTAAAAACCTTCCTCCGAATAAAACCGCGAAATTTCTTTGACACCGTTTCGCGCTCGCGCCCGTGAGAAGTTTTTGCCTGATAAAACCGGAAGTTTGGTCTGTAAAGTTGCGGTTGAAATCGCCTTATTGCCTTTTATTTCAACATCGGCAATGCGCGTCGGAATACCTTCGTCCACAACAAACGTGATAATCAAATCTTCACCGTTAAGCGCGACACCCTGACGGACGCTAACTTTGTTTTGGCGAAATCCTAGCTCACGCATCAATGATATTATCGTCAAACGGTCTTCTTCCAAAATTTCAGCACTCGTAAAACCGCGCCCGTAACCGAGATATGGAAGAATTCCAATAATACTTGCCTCTTGCGAACCTAAAACGGTTGAAATGTCTTGCGCTGTCAATTTATCCGTGCCTTCAACGCGAATGTCAACCAATTTTAATTTACGGTTGAGGTCGGCTTGATAGGTAACGTCAACCGTGCGTTCAGTTAAATCCGCACCACTCAACGCCGAACACAGAGTTTCAGTTTGGTTAATTATCGCGCTGGCTTCGTCTTCGGTAAATTCGGGTTTGACTGCACAAACAGGCGTAACTTGGGCAAAGAAATAACCCTGTTCCTGATAATAATTTCTAAGTCGCCGTGAGCCTTCGACAATCGCCGCATAATCGAGTGTGCCTTCGCGTTTGACGGATAAAAGTTTGGTTTGTGTTTTGTCGCTGATTTTTTTTGCTTTTCCTGCGTCCACCGATACATTTACGGTTGCTCCGACTTTGCCGTTTAGTTCAATGTTTATCGCATTTTTCTCACTATCATAGACAACTCGCGGTTCTTCGAGTTCGGGCGCAAGAAATTTGGCTTCGCGCAACGCGGCACGAATTTTTTCCACATCCTTCATCAAGGCTTCACGCGAATAAAATGCGTTTGGTTGCAATTCTAACTTCGGGCGCACTTTTGCCGTATTAAAATCAGTTATATTGATGGCGAAATTTTCGACTTTCGCCTGTGCATTAGGATTTACCCGAAAAGTTACAGCTACTTCGGTTTTGCTTCGCAAAGGTTGCTGGCTGTAGGTAACTTCGGCTTTGAAATAGCCGAGATCGCGCAAATAAGCCAAAATCAAATCGGCATTGTTTCGCAAAGTTTGGTCGGTTATAGAAGTTCCCGGATTAAGTAAGTTTAATTTTAAGAGCAATTGCTGTTCGGTTACAGGTTCGCCGACGGTTGTGCCGACTTGGATGCTAACTTTTTCGGCTTTAGTTTTGCGCTTGATAATAAATCGCAAATTCACCGCGTTTTGACCGTTTTCGCTGGCGACAACGGAAGCGGAAACAATCTTTTCGGTTTCATAAAGCGACTGCAAAGCATCGCGCACTTTGACGGCGGAATATTTTTCGCCGAGAGAGTTTCGTGCCAGAGCGCGAAACTGTTCAGCCGCAGAATCGTCGCTGTCCGTGCCTTCAAATGCTATTTCGATGTTGGAAATTTGACGGTTTTCATATCTATTTTGTGAAAACGCCGCCAACCAGAAAAGCAAAATAAAAGCACAAATCAAAAGAATTTTAGAAAGACAAGGTGAAACAGCAACACGACGGCGCGGTAATTTCTGTTGATTTAGTTGAATTTTAATCTCCGCCCTCTTGCTCAAAAACATTTTCTCGAAATTTAATAATTAGAGTAACATTTTTTATGATGTAACTTTAACGCCCTCAGGTTTGTCTGAAAGTAATTGTTTAAAGACTTTACAGAGTCAGTCAAAATTTTAGCAAAAAACATTCCTGATATAAATGACAAAATAAAAAGTATTACAAAACTCTCAAATTATGCAAAAATTATCGTAAAATAAAATTTATGACCGATGCAAAACGTCCGACTTGGACAGAAATCAATCTCGACCATCTTGCTTTTAATTTTCGTTCCGTCAAAAAATTTGTTGGCGCAAATGTTGAATATATGGCAGTTGTCAAAGCCGACGGTTATGGACACGGCGCGGTTGAATGCGTCAAAACACTTGAGCCTGAAGGTATTGATTGGTTCGGTGTGGCGTTGCCCGAAGAAGGTTTAGAGTTGCGCGAAAACAGCATTACAAAACCGATTCTTTGTTTAGGAAGTTTTTGGTCAGGACAGGAAAATCTGCTTTTAGAAAACAATTTAACGCCTGTAATTTACAGGTTGGAGATTGCCGAACAATTTAATCGTGCCGCGACAGAAAAAAATAAAATTGCCGATGTTCACGTCAAAATTGATACGGGAATGGGCAGAATCGGAGTTCGCTTTGATGAAGTCAAAGAGTTTGCCGAGAGCCTGAAAAAACTGACAAATTTGCGCGTTGAAGGAATAATGACGCATTTTGCGACGGCAGACAATTTAAGCGAAAATGATTTTACCAATGAGCAGATAAAACGCTTTGACAACGCCGTAGCGATTTTTGAAGAAAAAGGATTTCGCCCCGTTTATAAAGATTTGGCAAATTCACCGGCGGCAGTTGCACATCAAGATTCGCGTGGAAACATGGTGCGAATCGGCGGAATTTTATACGGTTTGGGCGACGATGTTTTGCCGAAAGAAATTGAAAAACCAAACTTAAAACCCGTTTTGTCTTTGCACACACGCATCACGCAGTTGAAAAAAGTTCCGAAAGGCGAAACTCTCGGTTATAGCCGAACTTTTCAGACAGTAAAAAATTCGCTGATTGCGACGATACCAATTGGTTATCAAGACGGTTTATCTCGCGGACTTTCCAACAATGGCAGAGTTTTAATCAACGGAACATTTGCTCCTATTGTCGGCAGAATCTCGATGGATTGGACAATTTTGGACGTTTCTGATGTCCCGAATGTTAAAGTTAATGACGAAGTAATTTTAATCGGCGAACAAAACAACTTAAAGATAACGGCGGAAGATTTGGCAAAATTAGCCGCTACGATTTCCTACGAAATAACCTGCGGAATAAATCGGCGCGTTACCCGAAAATATGTTGGAAGCTAAAAAACATGCGTGGTTTGAAACGATTTTTGCGCGTTATAATCGGAATTTAATTAAACGCCGATTTCACTCCGTTCAAGTTTCGGGTTTAGATTTTCTGCGTGAGAAAAATGCCGAAATTCCGTTTATTGTTTATGGCAACCATTCGAGTTGGTGGGACGGACTCGTTGCCTTCGAGATTTTCCGACAAGAAAAACTCGACGCTTTTTTTATGATGGAAGAAAAGCAGTTGAAAAATTTGTTTCTGTTTCAAAGGCTTGGTGCATTTTCAATTGTTCGTGAAAACGGGCGTGAAGCGGTCAAAAGTATCAATTATTCTGCCGAATTATTAAAAAAATCCAGCCGAACTCTTTTGATATTTCCGCAAGGCGAAATTGTTTCAAACGATGCGCGACCAATCAAATTTTACAACGGTTTGTCGCGGATTATCGAAAAAATCGGCGAAGTTTATGCTGTTCCAATAGCGATGCGTTATGAGTTTTTAGGCGAATTTAAACCGCAAATTTTTGTCAAAATCGGCTTACCTGAATTGATTAAAACGGACGGAAATTTTAACGCGAAAGAAAAAACAGCAATTTTTGCAGAGCGTTTGACGACGAATTTAGATAAACTGAAAAGCGATATAATCAATAAAGATTTAAATAGTTTCGAGAAAATAATTTAGTGCCGTTGCCCAAAATTTCATCAATTGAAACACCGATTTTGCAAGAACTCGTCGCCATCGGCGGCACGGATAATCTGCGATTTTTATACGAAAGATTGATTGCTTATTTTCCGCAACTTTCCGAAAACGAAATCAGCGAAATCCGAAATGAGACAAACAAGAATTGGCGAAATGCAGTGCAAAAAGCGGGCAAAACTTTGGATGAAAATGGCTTTATCAAACGAAATCACGGCGTTTGGACAATTACCGACAAAGGAAAAATCGAGGTCGAAGCCGAAATCAGCGGATTTACTTTAGCAAAACCTCAAGAAGAAAATTTATCACATAGCAAAATTCAAGAAATGTTGATTGAAATCGGCGAAAATTTAGGGTTTCACGCCGAAACGGAATTTGAATTTTATGACGTAATTTGGCGCGAAACGCCGAAGAATCAACGTCTTTCGCATATTTTTGAAGTTCAAAGCAAAGGCAATATTGATTCGGCATTTGCCAAACTCAAACGCGCCTACAACGACCAACGCTCAAAACCGTTTCTCGTGCTGTCAACCGAAAGAGATTTGAATCGCGCCCGAAAATCTTTGAGCCGCGAATTTCAAGACATCGAAAAAGTCATAACGATTTTGACCTTTGCCCAAATCAAACAAGTTCACCAAAACCTTAAAAACATTGCTGAAATTATCAAAGAGTTTCTGCTAAAATAAAATCTCAATTGGTTTCAGGTTCAAGGTTCAAGGTTTAAGGTTTTAATCTTAAACCTTGAGCCTGAGACCTTGAACCTTGAACCTGAAACCTAATGATGATGAACGAAACCCCGATTCGGCGGCAATATCTTGAGATAAAAGCTAATCACACAGACGCGCTTTTGCTTTTTCGTTTGGGCGATTTTTACGAAGCCTTTGACGAAGATGCGCGGCTTTTGGCGCGTGAATTGGATATTGTTTTGACCTCGAAGCCGATGGGCAAAAATATGCGTGTGCCGTTGGCGGGAATTCCATATCATTCACTCGAAAAACATCTCGCCACCTTGATTTCACGCGGTCATCGTGTAGCAATTTGTGAGCAAACTTCGAGCGTTCCCGTGAAAAATGAGAATGGTAAAGGTTTGATCAATCGTCAAGTTGTCCGCACCGTCACGGCGGGAACGATTATCGAACCGTCGTTTCTCGATAGCAAATCGAACAATTATCTCGTTTCATTTTTCAGCGACGGGCAACGTGCAGGGATTGCTTACGCCGACATCACAACAGGCGATTTTGCCGCGACGGAAATTGAAAATAAGGACGCGCTAATTGAACTACAACGGCTTACGCCCGCCGAAATTATCATTGCCGAAACTCAGGAAACTTTTAGCAACCGCGATTTGCCGCAGTTTGTTACCAAATTAAATGCGGAAATTTTTGAACTCAAAAACGCCCGCAAAATTCTTTCTAAACATTTTCATACCAAAACTTTGCAGCCTTTCGGCTTGGAAAAAATGCCGTTAGCAGTTTCGGCAGCGGGCGCGTTGATTGCCTATTTAAACATCACGCAAGGTGATGCGGCGGAACAATTAACGCGCTTGACGAGTTACGATTCGAGCGAATTTATGTTGCTCGACAACAATACCTTGCGGAGTTTAGAGATTTTTGAAAGTGCTTCGGGCGCGAGTCTTTTGTCAATAATTGACCGCACGAAAACTGCGATGGGCAGCAGACTTTTGCGAAAATGGTTGCGCCAACCATTGCTTGATGCAACAGAAATTTTTCGCCGTCAGGAACATCTTGCGTGGTTTAAAGAAAACCCCGAAATGCGCGAGAATGTTGTCGAAATTCTTTCAAACATCAAAGATTTGGAACGTCTTTCGAGTCGTGCTAAAGCCAATTATATTTCGGCTTACGAACTTGGTGCTTTTGGCAAAAGCCTGGAATTGATTCCGAAAATCAAAAATATTCTGCGAAAAGACACGGTTCGTTTCGGGCAGATTTTGACACATCTGCCTGAATGTTTGGAAACGGCAAAACTAATCGAAAGTGGAATTTCCGCCGAACTTCCCATCCGTAATAACGAACAAGCTGGCATTATTCGCGCTGGTTTTTCGGAAGAATTGGACAAACTTCGGCACACTTTGCGCGAAGGCAAAGGCTTTTTGGCGGAGATGGAGAAACGCGAGCGCGAAAGAACGGGAATCAAGTCTTTGCGCGTCGGGTTTAATAAAGTTTTCGGCTATTACATTGAAATTACCAAGCCGAATTTGCATCTCGTTCCGTCGGATTACACGCGCAAACAGACGCTTTTGCCGTCGGAAAGATATATTACGCTCGAACTCAAAGAACACGAATCTTTGGTCATTCACGCGCAGGAAAGAATCGCCGAACTCGAAAACAGTTTGTTTCGGCAAATCTGTTTTGAAGTCGGCAAAAATCGTCCGCACATTTTGCTAACGGCTTCGACAATTGCTTACCTAGACGCGATTTGTTCGCTTGCCGACGTTGCCGACACGAATAATTTTTTGCGCCCAACGGTCAACGAAACTTCCCTTTTGCGGATAAAAAACGGACGACACGCGGTTATCGAAAAACTCTTAGGTGAAAACGAATTTGTCGCTAATAATTCAGCTTTAGGCGGCAACGGCGCACCGCAAATTGCTTTGATAACAGGTCCGAATGCTTCAGGAAAATCAACATATTTACGCCAAATCGCGCTCATCGTTTTGCTGGCGCAAATCGGCAGTTTTGTTCCTGCCGACGAAGCTGTTATCGGTTTATGTGATCGGATTTTTACGCGCATCGGGCTTTATGACCGCATCGGCGCGGGCGAATCAACCTTTATGACGGAGATGATTGAAACCGCCGAAATTCTGCACAACGCTTCGCCGAATAGCTTGATTTTATTAGATGAACTCGGACGTGGAACTTCGACTTATGACGGTTTAGCGGTGGCGCGTTCAGTGTTGGAATTTATCCATAATCACCCAAAATTAAAGACGCGCACACTTTTTGCCACGCATTATCACGAACTTGCCGAACTCGAAGAACTTCTTCCACGTCTGGAAAATTTCTTTTTTGTCATCGAAGAAAAAGACGCGCTTCTAACCTTCAAATACAAGTTGGAAAAAGGCACGGCATTGAAAAGTTATGGCGTTTATGTTGCCAAACTCGCCGGTTTGCCAAAACCCGTTTTTCGTCGGGCAGAACAACTTTTACAAGAATATGATAAAAAACACGGCGACAAAACGGCATCAAATTTGCAATCATCAAAAACAAGCGAAATTGAACGAAAACTGTCGGCAATTGATACGGACGCGCTTTCACCGGTCGAGGCGTTAATGAAACTTTATGAGTTGAAAGCATTGCTCAGAGATGTTCCAGAATCAAAACTGATGGCAAGTTAGAAAGTTTAAAGGTAGAAAAGTGAAAAAGTGAAAAAGCTATCATTTCTTTCGACAACAAACTTTTTCACTTTTAAACTTTCTAACTTTTAAACTTTTGCGCTAAAAAAATAAATGGCTTTGAAAAACTTTCACTTCAAAACTTTTTTTTATCGCCTCTATGAACGGGCGATGGAAGAAGATATTATGAGCAGTGCGGCGCAGGTGGCGTTTTATTTTTCGTTTGCGCTGTTTCCATTGCTACTTTTTTTAGTCAGTCTTTTCGGGATTATTTTGGGTTCGGCGGATGATTTGCGCGGCGAATTGTTTTATTATCTGCGCCAAGTTATGCCTAATTCCGCTTACGAATTGGTGCAAACGACAATAGTTGAAGTTACAACGGGCAGTTCGGGCGGAAAATTAACACTTGGTTTTTTTATCGCGCTATGGTCGGCTTCGGCGGGCGTTGACAGTCTGCGAATTGCGCTCAATTCGGTTTATAATCTGCGAGAAACGCGCGATTGGTGGAAAACAAAATTGCTTTCGCTATCATTTACTTTTGTCATTACGATTCTCGTTTCCGTGGCGTTGGCAATCGTTTTTTACGGCTGGAAATTTGTTTCTTTTAGCTTATCTTCGATGTCTTTGCCTATTCCTTCGCCGTTCTTTTTGGTAATTATTCAATGGGTGGCGATTTTGATTGTTTTGCTAATCGTGTTCGGTTTGCTTTTTAATTACATCCCGAATCATTCGCCGTTCAAATGGATTTGGATTACGCCCGGAGCTATAACCGGCATTATCTTGTGGCTCATTCTCTCAAACGGTTTTCGGCTTTATTTGAATTATTTCAACAGTTATAATAAGACTTACGGTTCACTCGGCGCGGTTATTATCTTAATGCTCTGGCTTTATCTGACGGCGTTGGTTATCTTGATTGGTGGATTGATAAATTCGATTGTGGACGAAATTGGCGAAAAAAAAGTATGTCTAAGAAATGAAATTAGGGTTGATGAAGAGAGCGAAACGGCAAAATCTTAGTTGGACAACATAAACTTTATGTCTTTAATGTTAGAAGAAATCGGCGAACAGCCCGAAGTTTTGGAAAAAACTATCAACGCAGAACGCGCAAAAATCGAAAAACTCGGCGTGTTTTTGCGCTCGAAAGATATTGATTTGATTGTTTTGGTGGCGCGTGGCAGTTCAGATAATGCCTCGCTTTTCGGACGGTATTTGTTGGAAACCACTTGCGGAATTCCCGTTTCGCTCTCTGCGCCTTCGGTTTATACGCTTTATAACGCGAAATTAAAACTGAATCGCGCCGTCGTTGTCGGCGTTTCTCAATCGGGCGAAGGTATGGATGTCAATCACGTTTTGCAAGACGCAAAATCTGTGGGCGCGTTCACCGTCGGCATTACAAACGAAGCAGATTCGACGATGGCAAAAATTGCAGATGAAACGCTTTTGATTCACGCCGGACGCGAAAAATCAGTTGCCGCAACTAAAACTTATACGGGACAAATGCTTCATTTTTATATGCTTGCGTCGGTTTTGGCGGACGAAAAATTAGCGTTTGAAAAAATTCCAGATTTTGCCGCAAAGACTTTGCAGTTAAAAGATGAAGTAAAAAATTTGGTTGAGCGTTATGTTTTTATGGAAAATTGCGTCGTCGTCGGGCGCGGAATGAATTATGGAAATTCTTACGAATTGGCGTTGAAATTGATGGAAACTTGCTATGTCATCGCGGAAAGATTTTCGTCCGCCGATTTTTTTCACGGTCCTTTGGCAATTATCGAAAGGCGATTTCCCGTGATTTTGTTTGCGCCAAAAGGCGTAACAAAGCAAAGCAGTATTGATTTATTAAAGCGACTTCAGGAACTTCACGCCGATAGTTTTTCGATTACCAACGACAAAGACATCGCCGAATTATCAACCAGAAGTTTGCTTTTGCCAAAAAACATTGACGAAATTTTATCGCCGATTCCGTTTATTATTCCCGCGCAACTTTTCGCCGCATTGCTCTCCGAAGCAAAAGGCATAAACCCCGACGCGCCGCGTTCACTCTCAAAAGTTACACAAACATTATGAGTTTCAGGTTTCAGGTTTCAAGTTTCAGGTTGGCAATGATTTTGATAATTGCCCAATTATTGTTGGTTAACATTATGGCGCAAAATAAATCTTGTGAATTTAACGCGCAGACTTTGCAGTTTATCGGCAAACCGATTGAGCAAGCGCGTTGTTTGCTTCGTCCAAATTTAATTGGCGGAAATTTAGGTGAACAACTCAAAAGTTTGCCGCAACCACTTGAAAAACTTATTGGCGAAAAGGTCGAAGTTAAAAAGGAAAATTTGCGAC
>JANOXW010000635.1:0-4871 GCA_031418635.1 Acidobacteriota bacterium | reverse complement strand
TCACGTTTTCGCCCGCGTAACGCCTGAAGACAAACTACGTATTGTCGGGGCCTTGCAGCAAGCGGGTGAAATCGTCGCGGTGACGGGCGACGGCGTAAATGACGCGCCAGCCTTAAAACGCGCCGACATCGGAATTGCGATGGGATTGCGCGGCACGGAAGTGGCGAAAGAAGCCGCCGATATTGTTTTGACAGACGATAATTTCAGCACAATCGTCAAAGCCGTCGAAGGCGGACGCGCGATTTATGCCAATATCACAAAATTCGTCCACCTGATGTTTTCGCACAATCTCGCCGAAATTCTTGTTATTTTCATTCCCATCGTCGCCGGATTTCCGCTGCCGCTGCTTCCTTTGCAGATTCTCTGGATAAATATCGTGACCGATATTTTTCCGGCTCTTGCCCTTGCCCTAGAGCCGCCTGCGCCTGAAACGATGAGTCGCCGCCCGCTGTCGGCGCAGGAAAGTTTATTGTCCAAGCCTTTTTTATTCTTAATCTCGTGGCAGGCAGTGATGCTCGCCGCCATCACGCTTGCCGCTTATTTCTGGTCTTTACAAACTTACGGCGAAGGAGCGCACACTCGCACCGTTACGCTGTTGTCCGTCGTCGGCGTGCAGCTCGGTCATCTTTATAACTGCCGTTCACGAACACGTTCGGCATTTGAGGGCTTTTTCCGTAATCCATATATCTTCGCCGCCACGCTCATCGTCATCGGTTTACAGTCGCTCGCCCTTTATCTCCCGCCGCTCGCGCGAGTGCTTGATACCGTTCCGCCGACAAATGCTGATTTTGTAGTGATTGCACTTTCGGTGATTTTACCAATCGTTATCGTCGAGATAACAAAAATCTTTGTCCGGCGCAAATCCGGCGATTAAACTTCTTTGTGCGATGATGCTCAGTTACCGGCATCACTGAAGTTGGACTCTCTCGAACCTACTGTGCCGCACTCCGGTGAAGAAAGTGTTCTTTAACTTTCGCCGCAATCTGGTTATCGGTCATCTTGTCGGCGGTTTCGACTCCTACAATGCGGTCGCCGAGATTATCTTTCTCAAGACGTTTTTTCAGTTCGCCTTTCGCTTCGCCGGGACCAAATAATAAAATAGACTTCGCGTCACGAATGCACGAAATCACTGTCTCGTAATAATTGTTAAGGTGTTCCGTCAACACTCTCAGGCGAATGTCGTCTGACGGAATTGACCTGCCATTTTGTCTGCCCTGTTCTTCAATACGCTGTTCTTCAATATCTGACTGAATCAGCTTTATTTCTTCCTCGGTGCCTGTTACAAACACGATTACGGCTTTTTGGTGATCTATCCATAAACCCACGGTCTTCTTCATAAATCTCTCCTTTGTCTATTTGAATGTTTGATCCTTCATCTTTGAAGTCAAATTCAGAAGCATCTTGCGCTCCCATTTTTCGCTTAATCCTGATATTGCGTTTCCTCATAATCGAGCTGGCAATCTTTGCAGAGAAACGGATTTTCCAGCGTCTCTTTGATGACTTTGTTCATTTGTTCAAATTGCACATCGTCAATGTAAAACATTTCTCCGCACGCACCGCAATAAACTTCGTTTTGATTTTGCTCGGTTTTAACCTGTGTCGGCTGCCCGCCTGTCTCCGACAGGTCGGCATCGTAATATGACCTTAATTTTCCCATTTTAACCTCCATATAAATACTGCGCCTGCCGTCGGGTCAAGCAGGCTGTTTGTTTATGCCAATCAATCCGAAACTGCGATAAACCCGATGGCAATAGAGATTTCCGGCGACCAAACCCAAGATTCTTTTTAACATTCAGCACTGCTTTTGCTCTTTGTAGATGTCTTCGCGCGTGAGCGGTAATTTTTGCGGGCTGCCGCGAGAGACAAGAATCTGATGCACCTCAACCGCTCCTTCGCGGAAACCGGCTGAAGAGGCGCGTAAATATAAACGCCACATCCGCACGAAGCGTTCGTCAAATTTCTCGCAAACCACCGGGACAACACGCTCGAAACGCTCCGACCAATGATCGAGAGTTACCCGATAGTGGGGCGCTAAGTTCTCCACGTCCCAGATGCGAAAATTACGCGCCGTCAGATGCGTTATAATCTCAGAGAGCGTCGGAATGTAACCGCCGGGAAAGATGTGTTTCTCAATCCAGTGATTAATCGGTCCATCTTTGACGGAATTAATCTAATGCAGGAGAGCCAAGCCGCCCGGTTTGAGCATCTTCTCAACGCCGCTCGCAAACTCCGCCAAGTGGGACTTGCCGACATGCTCGATCATCCCGATGCTGACGATTTTATCGAATTGTTCTTCACCACCCGCCAGCGTGCCGTAATCTATCAGACGGATGCTTGCCTTTTCCTGCAAGCCGCTCGCCTCAATAAGTGCCGAAGCCCCGGCGTATTGCTCCCGGCTTAAAGTAATTCCCGTCGCTGCTGCACCGAAATGTTCGGCAGCCCGCTTCACCAGCCCGCCCCAGCCACAGCCGATGTCGAGCAGCGTTTCGCCGGGCTGAAGCCGCAGTTTCTTAAGCGAGTGTTCGATTTTCTGTTGTTGCGCCTGTTCGAGCGTGTCGGAAGCATTGCGAAAATAGGCGCACGAATAAGTCAGCGATTCGTCAAGCCAGAGGCGAAAAAAATCGTTGCCGAGATCGTAGTGGTGCGCGATATTTTCCTTCACGCGCTGAAGCGAGCGTATTTTATCCGCCGCCCGCAGAGCCGTTCCCGCCAAGCCCTGCGTTCCTCCCGTGATGGACATCAAACCGCTTCGCAGAGCAAGCGACATTAAATCCGCCAGATCTCCTTCCATGTCAACCCGCCCGTCCATATAGGCTTCACCGAAACTCGCCAGCATATCGCTCTGCAGCAAGTCAAGGAGATTGTCGTCCCGAAAACGAATGTTAAATTGCGGCTCGCCATCTCCATAACGCTCGGTTATTCCGTCATTATATGTAACCGTGAAGGAACCGCCGCGCACTTACTCAAAAAGCCCGTGCAACGCCTGCCGTGTTAATATCTGCTTGGCTTTCATTTTATTTCTCCTTAAAAACTCGTCTACTCCTTTGAAAAAATAGGAATATCTTTTATTTGAATCTGATTTAGAAAACCACGTCCGGGGGAAATTTCGGAATTGGTTCGGGCGGCACGGGAAACGGTTCAGGCTCCGGCATGGGTTCGGGAATCGGGTCTGGATTCGGATTTGGAACGGGTTCGGGAAACGGCTCAGGTATCATCGGTTCATTTGGATCTTTGAACGGATTTTCAGGATTTTCGGTTTGTAATTTGATTACTGATTTCTCAATGTTTTTCATAATCTTTCTCCTCATCTTAAATTCCTTCGGGATAAGTTTCCGGCGCATCATCGTGCGTCCAACCCGGAACGTGGTCAAGCGGTTCGACGGCGCGGGTTTCGTCAAAATGAATCACACCGTCGAATTGTTCCGCCAAAACGCTGGCAAAATAATGACTGAGCCGCTCGGATTCCGGTCGGTAAATTACGCCGATGGCGCGTTCCAGAAGCGGCTTGGATAAAATTTCCTTTGTTTCTTCGTCGCGCAGATTGAGAAAAAATCCCGGCAGTCCGGTTTCGTGAAAAAGCCGTTCGTAACTATTTTCGAGTGCCGGGCGAACTCGTTTGAGCTGCGCCGCTTCGTCCCAATTTGAAGCTGCCGTCACCGTTCCCGAATGAGTCGTCAATCCGATCAGACGAGTTTCATTTTCGCCGTATTTCTCCCGCACGAGTTGTCCGACATTCCACTCGCCGCGCTTCCCCATTTCCGTCGCCCGCGCGTCGCCTAAATGCGAATTGTGTTCCCAGACGACGATTTTCACCGCTTGTCCCTGTGTTTCAAGATGCGCCGCCAAAGCGTCCAAAGTTTCCGCCATATACCGGTCGCGCAAGTTCCAACTCGACACGCGCCCGCGAAACATCTCGCGGTAATACTCTTCGGCGTTTTTGACGAGCCGCGCGTTTTGCTCGGCGAAAAAGTATTCGTCGCGGGCGATGAAACCGTCGCGGTTCAGATAATCGGCGGCGCGGCGGCGCAGTTCGATTAACTGATTGACGACTTCCTTTTCGCAGGAATTTTTTAGATTGTAATTTGCCGCGTAGCCGTAATGCTGTGCGTCTTCGCCGAAATGGTCAAAGCACGAATAGCGATAACGCGCCCGCTGTGCCGCCGCCGGGTCAATTTTATTTAGATAATCGAGGACGGCTTTCATCGAAGAATGAAGGCTGTATAAATCCAATCCGTAAAAACCGATTTTTGAAGGCGGGTTTTGATTGTCATTGTGCGCCCGCAGCCAGCCGACAAAATCCAAAACGTCGGCATTGCGCCACATCCAAAGCGGAAAACGTCGAAAATCCGACAATGACTCCTCCGCCGTTTTATCGCGCCCGGCGCCGTGAACGTAGCGATTGACGCGGTAAGCGTCGGGAAAATCGGCTTCGACGGCGACCGCCGAAAATCCTTTTTCCGCAATCAAGCGTTTTGTAATTTCGGCGCGGTATTTGTAAAATTCGTGCGTTCCGTGCGAGGCTTCGCCGATTAAAACGAATTTCGCGTCGCCGCAAAAAGCGAGAATTTCTTCCGCCACGTCAGCCGTGCCTTTTAACGTAACGGCTTTTTCCCGAATCGTATTTATGTCTGCGCTTTTCATAACATCCCCAAATTATTTCCTCGCTGAAACGACGCATAAACGAAAACGGACTCGCGTATTGTTCTTCATACCCGCTATTTTCAGGAACACCGACGGCAAACTCCAATTGAAAATTCCGCCGCCGGTGTTCATCAATATCTGAAGTTAACGATAGATATGCTCGGCGTTGTAATTTTGCCAAATGTTTTCTACTTCTTTGACTTCGGCGGAGGTGCGAGGGTGAAAACCGA
>JANOXW010000634.1:0-9160 GCA_031418635.1 Acidobacteriota bacterium | reverse complement strand
ACAATTTTCGCTTCTCAGTTCCGCCGATTTTCAAACCATTGAATATCTCAGTGATTGAAATGGAACAATGATAATACTTTCGCCCTCTCAACTGCTTATTAGTCAGGCTTCACTTATTTGACTAAACTTACGCGAGAATGTTTTTTTCTTGTCGCCAACGACGATGCACAATTATAAAGTAGGATGAAATAAGTGAAACGAATGTAATCCTACGTCCGTTTAATCAACTAATCGCTCGCCGAAAGTGAGCAACAAGTGGCGAAGGTTGTCCGACGCTGAAAGTGTCGGACAACTCGTTTGTGAACTTGTAAGGTTTCGGTGAAACGTCTGCCTATACGTTATGTTGTGATGTGCGTCGCTGTTGGCGACGAGAAGGGAAAATATGTTTGCGGAACAGTTATGAAAACACTTTTTTTATTGCGCCACGCTAAATCGAGTTGGGAAAGTTCATATCTAGACGACTTTGACCGACCTTTGAACGCACGAGGTTTGGAAACCGCGCCGTTTATGGGCAAAATCATCAAAGATAATGCATTTCAGATTGATTTGATTGTCAGTTCGCCCGCCAAACGCGCTCAACAAACCGCGCTTTTAGTCAAAGAAGCGGCAAATATCAACGGCGAAATCGAGTATGATGATAGAATTTATGAAGCAAGTCCGCGTCGGCTATTGGAAGTCGTGGCGGAAATTGACGAAAAGGTAGAATCGGCGTTACTTGTCGGTCATAATCCTGGGTTTGAGGGTTTTGTACACTTTTTGACAGACGAAATTCAACTGATGCCGACGGCGGCTTTAGCGGTGATTGATTTGACAATAGAGCGTTGGAATGAGATAAACGCACATTGCGGGAGTTTGCGAAAAATGCTTCGCCCGCAAGAGTTGTAAAAATGATGATAAAAGATTTTGGTGCGCGAGTCGTCAGTGTTTGGGAAGGTTTGCGACCAATGACCAAAAAAATGTTGGTTGGCGCACTGCAAGCAAACAGTAGTAATGCGCCAGCTCAAAAATTCTCCTACGACACGCACGCCGATTGGGAACTGAGCCGTCTGTTAAGCGCATTGGACGAGCAGGCGAAAGACGCAGAAATTAAAAAAGATGCGCTCAAACTGCGCGAAATCAAGCAATTAGCCGCAACTTGTGCCGAAGTTTTGCAAGCCAAAACCGAATCCGCCGAAGTCTTTATCCAACTTGCCACGCGCATTCTCGAACGCAATGATTACAATAAATTCGACACCTTAGCCGATTTGCTTCTAAAACGCTTTTCGGCAAGCGAAATTGCAGAAATTATCCGCCAAACCGATTCTGCCCACATCCGCGCCGTCGCCTTTGAATCGCTCGCGCTGATGCCCGTCGCCTCAATCTTCCCGCTTTTGCAAGACCCGATTTATCACGAAATCGCGCACATCACCATCGAACAGCAAGCCTTTGAATTTGACAATCCCGAAGCCCAAAATCTTTTGGAACAACTCGAATTTGAAGAAATGGACGACGAATAAACCGACTAATACCAAAATAAATAATGTCAGATTAGGCGCAGAAAAGATGCAGAACGCTTACGATAACATCGCTGAACAATGGCACTCAAACTTTCGCGGGCAAGCCTACATTGATAGAGTTTTATCATATCTTGACAAGATTCTTGATGATTTGCCTCCAAAAGCCAAAGTGCTTGATGTGGGTTGCGGCACTGGCAATCCGATGGCTAAATGTATCGTTGAGCGTGGGTTTCGTGTGGTTGGCGTTGACCAATCAAAAGAGATGCTCAAAATTGCGAAAACTATAATTCCCGAAGCTGAATTTATTCACGGCGATATGGTCGGGATACAATTTGCTGAAAAGTTTGCGGCAATTGTCGCGTGGGATTCTATTTTCCACGTTGAACGCCAACATCATTCAGCCATCTTTCGCAAACTCGCCGACTCGCTTGATTTGGGCGGAAGATTATTGTTGTCAGTAGGCGGTTCGGATGCTAAAGATTCTGATGATTCTGTTAGTGAAGGTTTTACTTCCGAAATGTTCGGACACACATTTTTTTATAGCGGATATGCGCCAAAAATAGCTCGCCAATTGCTGGAAGCGGAAGGTTTCGAGATTGAAGTTTGGGAAGTTGACGATCCTTCCTCACGCAGACACATCGCCGCTATCGCTAAAAAAGTTGCTTAATTCAGTCAAGATCACGATTTGAAATGCTTTCCGATTGATTCAAAAAAAATCAATTGTTACAACTTGCGAAGTTTGCAAATCATCTTTAAGTTAATTTTTAGGATGACAAATTCTGACTCACAAAATTCAAATGGTAACGGGAGTTTTCCGAACGACGCGCTTGCCGCGTTTAATCTGCAAAAAACTTACGGGCGACGGCGCGTGGTTGATGATGTTAGTCTTTCGGTCGAACAAGGCGAAGTTGTCGGACTTTTGGGCGCGAACGGTGCGGGCAAAACGACGACTTTTTATATGATGGTAGGTTTGGAACGGGCTGAAAAAGGTGTGATATTTTTGAATGACAAGGACGTTACGAGTTTGCCGATGTATCTGCGGGCGCGGCTTGGGCTTGGATATTTGCCGCAAGAGCCTTCGATTTTTCGTAAGATGTCCGCCGAACAAAATATTCTCGCGGTTCTGGAAACGATGAAGATGTCGCGTGCCGTTAGATTTGCGCGATTGGAAGAACTGCTTGAAGAATTCGGCATCGCGCACGTCCGCAAAACTCGCGGCGACGCGCTTTCGGGCGGTGAACGGCGGCGTGTCGAGATTGCGCGTTGTTTGGCAACCGAACCGCAGTTTATTTTATTGGATGAACCGTTTGCGGGCATTGATCCATTGGCGATTGATGATATTCGGGAAATTATTCTTTATCTCAAAAATCAAGGCATCGGCATTTTAATCACCGACCACAACGTCCGCGAAACTCTTGGCATTACCGACCGCGCGTATATTATGACCGAAGGCAAAATTTTGCGAAGCGGTGCGCCCGCCGAATTGGTTGAAGACGCTGATGTGCGGCGGCTTTATTTGGGCGAAAGGTTTAGTTTGTAGGTTTCAAGTTCAAAGTTTCAGGTTCAAGATTCAAACCAGAAACCTTGAATCTTGAACCTTGAACCTTGAACCTTGAACCTGAAACCTTGAACCTACAAGAAGCCTTTCCTATTTTTCCATCAAACGGTTATAATAATTAACGGCAATCCGATTTCTGCACTAATTGACTTAAAATAGTTTCACGCATAAAATTTAGAGTAAAGATGGCTTCGTTAAGACTGACACAAAAATTGACTCAGCGGATGATTTTGACTCCGCAACTGCGACAGCGGATCGAGATGTTGCAGATGACGACGATTGAACTCAGTGAGTTGATTTCAAATGAACTCGTCGAAAATCCGGTGTTGGAAGAAGTGCTGTCGGAAGACGAGTTTCAGGAATTTTCCGAAAAAATTCTCGACCAAAATTCCGAAGGCGAAGTCGAGGCTTACGAAAACGGACACGACAAAGATTTTTCACCTGATTTATTACATCAAGCCGAAAACGTAAAAGCGGAAATGCCGAGCGAGAACGGCTTTGACGAAAATAGCGACACAGATTTTGAAGGCGAAACAGACGATTTTTCAGGTGAAAAATCTGATGCTTTTGAAGAAGTTGATTACGGCAGAGAGTTTCAAGATTATCTCGATCCCGGCTACAAAACTCAGGAACTTGAATTTAAGGACGACGCGCCGAGTTTTGACCAATTTTTATCGCACACCGAATCTTTAGCCGAACATCTCGAATGGCAACTCAATCTGCAACAGATGAGCGAGAAAGTCGAAGAAGCGGCGGTTTGCGTCATCGGAAATCTCAACGAAGACGGGCGTTTGACAACTTCCAGCGAAGAGATTGCCGAAATGTGCGGTTGTTCGGAGGAAGCCGTTGAAAGAGCGCGACAAATCGTGATGCGGCTGGAGCCGGTCGGTTGTGGGGCGCGTGATGTTAAGGAATGTTTGATTGTCCAACTCGAAGCCAACGGCGAAGGCGAATCGTTAGCGGTTGAACTCGTCCGCGAACATCTCGAAGACCTGCAGCCGCATCGCTTACAGCATTTGGCGAAAAAGACCGAAATTGATCTTCATCTGCTTGACGAGGAAATAAATAAAGTTCGGATTTTAGACCCGTATCCGGGCAGACGTTATTCGTCGGAAGAACCGATTTATGTTGCGCCGGAAGTTTATATCGAAAAAGTTGAAGATGATTACATCGTTTATTTCACGGACGATGGCAGTCCGCGCCTTCGCATCAGCCCGACCTATCAAAAATTAGTTTCACAAGCCGATACATCAAAAGAAACCAAAGATTTTATCAAAGAAAAAGTGCGTTCGGCGGTTGATTTACTGCGGAATATTGAACATCGGCGGCAGACGATTTATCGCGTGGTTGAATGTATTGTTGACCGTCAGCGTGATTTTTTGGACAAAGGCGTACAGTTTATTAAACCGATGATGTTGAAAGATGTGGCGGAAGATATTGGAATGCACCTTTCGACCATTTCGCGCGTCGTCAATCGCAAATACGCGCACACACCGCAAGGCGTTATCGAATTGCGCCGATTTTTCTCCGAAGGAATGCTCAACGAAGACGGCGAAGAAGTTTCGACGCGCATTTTGAAACTGAAAATTAAGAAAATGGTGGAAGAAGAAGATTCGCGCAAACCGATGACCGATGACCAAATTGCGAAAATTCTGCTCAAAGAAGGCAATAAACTGTCGCGCCGAACCGTCGCCAAATACCGCGACCAAATGCAAATTCCGGGTTCGCGTGAACGCAAAACTGTTGTTTAGAGTTTGTTGGGTTTATTGAGAAAGAAAAAGCCAATCTCAACAAACTCAATAAACCCAACAAACTCAACAAACTAGAAAAGGAGGTTTTTATGAAATTTGAATACACAGGCAGACATATTGAGGTAACGCCGGCGTTACGTTCCCACGTTGAAGAACATTTTGAACGGCTTGACCATTTATTTGACGGTAATAATTCTAAAGCACATATAATTATTGAAGTTGAACGCGGAAAACATCGTTCCGAAGTCATTGTAAAATGGCGCAAGGAAGTTTTAACCGCTAACACGAGTGTTTCAGATATGTATAAATCTCTGTCGCAGACGATTGATAAAATCGAGAAACAAGCCTTGAGATTAAAAACCAAGATTACCGACAAACAGCACAAGGCAAAAAAAGTCAGCACGATTCCGCCCAAAATAGATGAAGTGAAACCAATGGCAAATGCGCCACGAATAATAAACACGCGCAATTATGCAGTCAAACCGATGACCGACGAAGAAGCGGTTTTACGTCTGAATGATGAAGAAAATCAGTTTTTAGTATTTAGAAATGCCGCCGATGAGCGTGTTTCGGTCATCTACAAGCGGAAAGATGGAAATTATGGTTTAATCACACCCTAAATTTGTGGCTTTTTTCATCTGCATTTGTGCATAATTTATGTCCCAAGATAAAACTGAAATAAAATCTCTGCCAAATTTCGTCATCATCACGGGTTTAAGCGGTTCGGGAATGAGTTCGGCGACCAATGCGTTTGAAGATTTGGGCTATTTTTGTGTTGACAATTTACCATTGACGATGCTTAAAACATTTTCGCGCTTGCTTGTTCCAAACAAAGAGGAAGTTGTCGCCATTGAAAAAGCCGCGCTCGTTATCAACATTCGGGAACGGCATTTTTTGTCGGAGTTTCCCGAAGAAATAAAAAAAATACAAAAAAAAATATCGCCTTTTGTCTTATTTTTTGAAGCATCGGACAAGGTTTTGCAACGCCGATTTTCTGAAACTCGCCGTCCACATCCGGCAGATTCGGGCGAAGGTTTATTGTCCGCGATTCGCGCCGAAAAAGAGGCGATGGAGGAAATACGCGACAGTGCCGATTTGATTATTGATACGTCAGAGCATACAGTTCACACATTGCGGCGGGTTCTCGTGCAAAAGTTTGGACAGACCGAAGCAGGTGCGCCGATTCACGTTCAAGTGGTCAGTTTCGGACATAAATATGGTGTTCCGCATCAGGTTGATTTGCTTTTCGACGTGCGCCATTTGCCGAATCCGTATTTTGAAGAAGGTTTGCGCGAATTGCCCGGAACTGATAAAAAAGTTATCAGATATTTAGAAAAACAAACGGAAGTCGAAGAAACGATTCGCCGTTTTATTGATTTATTGGAGTATCTTTTGCCGCTTTATCGGCGCGAAGGCAAAGCCTATCTGAGCATCGGAGTCGGTTGCACAGGAGGACAACATCGCTCGGTAATGGTCGCCAACAGATTGGGTAAAGCCTTGAAAAAAGACAATTTTGACGTTTCGGTTGTGCATCGAGACGTGCAGAAATAATGAGGAAGACTTAACAGGGATGTAGAGGATGAAGGTGATTTTTAATGCAATTTCTTTTATCCTTGTCTATCCTTTTCATCCCTGATAATAAAAATGTATGAAAAAGATTGGTGGAGTAATAGTTTCGCACGGGCAAGTCGCTAATGAACTTCTGGCGGCGGCGGAAACGGTGGTTGGCGCACAAAGTCATATTGCGGCGGTTTCAATCGGTTGGCACGACGATGTAGAAGTATCGCAAGGCGAGATTTCCCGCGCCATTAAGCAGGTTTCGAGTGGCAACGGCGTTTTGCTTTTGACCGATATGTTCGGCGGAACTCCGACCAATATTTCGGCAATGTTCATCAAAGAAAACGAAGTTGAAATCGTTACTGGCGTAAATTTGCCGATGGTCATAAAACTCGCTTCGCAAAATAACGAGATGACTTTGACCGCGATGGCAAAAGAGGTCGAGGCGCAAGGGAAACAGGCGATTTACCGCACAAGCGAACTGCTCGAACCGCAAAAGTTGAAAAAAGATGCTTGAAGATAAGGTAAAAGTCGTCAATCAACTCGGACTTCACGCCCGCGCCGCCGCGCAACTCGTGCGCCTTGCCAGCAATTTTAAAAGCCGCATAATTCTTAAACGAATTGACAACGCCGTGATTGCCGATGCTAAATCAATCTTGAGTGTGCTGACCTTAGCGGCTTCAAAAGGCACCCATTTAGAACTTGAAATCAAAGGTGACGACGAACACGAAGCCTTGCCAGCGATTAAAAAAATGTTTGTCAAAGGTTTTGGTGAGATTTAGTAATAGCCACAAAAAGTCACAAAAACAATTTTGAATTCTCTCTAATTTTTGTGCTTTTTGTGCTTTTTTGTGACTATTACTTTTTGATATAGAATTGATTTATGAAGTCTAACAACAGTTCTGAAAACAATAAAAAAGCAGGTATTATCGGCGTTCCGCTTGGTTATGGCGCGGGACAAAAAGGAAGTGAACTCGGCGTTACGGCGTTGCGTTTGTCGGACATTCGTGGAAATTTGTTGACCGAACACATCAAAGAACTCGGCTACGAAGTAAAAGATTATGGCGATGTCGAAATCGTCAAACCCAATTATGTCGCTGATGCCGCCGAAAATCCGAAGTATCTGAAAGAAATGCTTGCGTCTTGCCAAAATATGGCGAAAGACATCAAACAAATTCTCGAAGACGGCGCGATTCCCGTTATTTTGGGTGGCGATCATTCAATCGCTATCGGCACATTTTCAGCAATTTCGTCTTATTTTAAGTCGCAAGCAGAAGAAATCGGACTAATTTGGTTTGACGCACACGCCGACATCAATACGCACGAAACTTCGCCATCGGGCAACATTCACGGAATGCCGCTTGCAGCTTTGCTTGGTTTTGGTGAATCTTCTTTGGTAAATTTAGAAGGTTTTGCGCCGAAAATAAATCCGAAATTCTGCGCCCATATCGGCGCACGAGATTTGGACGCGGGCGAACAACGGCGCATTCGTGAACTCGGAATGCGCGACAACTTTTTTACAATGAGCGACATTGACCGACGCGGAATGTTGGTTTGTGTCGAAGACGCGATAAAAATTGCTTCCGGCGCATCGGGCGGTTACGCTGTAACATTTGACGTTGATATGATTGACCCGCGTTTTGCGCCCGGTTCGGGAACATTGGTGCGCGGCGGAACAACCTATCGTGAAGCGCATCTCGCCCTCGAAGTGATTGCCGAACAAGGCGGAATGCGCTCGTTTGAAATCGTCGAAGTCAACCCGATGTTGGACAAAAGCAACATCACGGTCGAACTCGCGGGCGAACTTATTCTTTCGGCTTTAGGCAAAACTATTCTTTAGAGTTCGTTGAGTTTATTGAGTTTATTGAGTTTATTGAGAAGGTTCTTAACTCAACGAACTCAATAAACTCAATAAACTCAATAAATTTATGAACAAAACTCGTATCGGAATAATTTTTGGTGGACGAAGCGGCGAACACGAAGTCTCAGTTCGTTCAGCAACGACGGTAATTGAACAAATTGACAAAGATAAATATGAAGTCATCCCGATTGCCATTACACGCAAAGGATATTGGCTCAATCCGGCGGAATCTCTGCAACGACTACCCGAAAAAATCCAAGCAATTTTATCGGAAAGCGTGATGAAATTTCCAAGTAATGCGATTGCGTTGGTCGGCGATACCAAATATCAGGGTTTAACGCGACTGGAAACTTCCGCCAAAGAAGAAAAAATCTTATCGCTTGACGTTATTTTTCCGGTTTTGCACGGAACTTACGGCGAAGACGGAACGATTCAAGGTTTGTTTGAAATGGCTGGAATTCCGTATATCGGTTGCGGAGTTTTGGCTTCAGCGTGCGGAATGGACAAGGTTACGATGAAAATTCTTTTCCGCGATGCTGAACTTCCGATGTGCAAATACGTCTGGTTTTTGCGAAGCGAATGGGAACGCAACAAAGACGCGGTTATTACGCAAACCTCAGCAAAATTGGGCTATCCGTGCTTTGTCAAACCCGCCAATCTCGGTTCATCTGTCGGCGTTTCAAAAGCAATGGACGAAAGATCTTTACGAAAAGCGATTGAACTTGCCGCCGAATATGACCGCAAAATTATCGTCGAAGAAGGTTTAGATGTACGCGAAATCGAATGCGCTGTTGTCGGTTATGAAAATCCGAACGCGAGTTTGCCGGGCGAATATATTATCAAATCCGACGACAAAAAATTTCTCGATTACACCGAAAAATACGCTGGCACCGGCAACAACGAGTTTGTCGTTCCGGCACTTGTTAGCGAAGAATTA
>JANOXW010000633.1:0-2274 GCA_031418635.1 Acidobacteriota bacterium | reverse complement strand
GGAAACTGTGGCGGTTTTGCACCGATTTTTTCGTTTTTGGAAAATACAGTCCTTTCATCTCTCTGCCGCCTTCAACCGCAACTCCAAATTAAAATTGCCGCCAAATCTTTAGCAGCTTTCGTAAATTCTCAACCTCGCCTTGTGATTAATCGGGGAAGCCGACATCATTTTTCCATCGGCTTCTGATTCCCTTTTCGCCTGTCTAAATCAGATTTGTGTTCAGGCTGAATACATTCTAAATAGGCGAAGATAAACGCACGATTAACACGCTGATTTTTTTACGCTGTAAAGATTTAAATTACCCGAAAAACCATGTTGCGATGAGAGCGATTGCCGCAACGCTCATTACCAGTGCGGCGATTACTCCGAAAATATTTAGCAGTTTGCCGTTGGTATGTTCGTGCATCACGCGGGAATTATTACAGACGAATAAAATTATAATGATGAGCGGCGGCGCGAGTATGCCGTTTAAAACAGCCGACCAGAAAAGCAGTTTTATCGTGTTAATTCCGGCATAATCCAAAGCCATTCCGACGATCATCGAAAGGGCGAGGACGGCGTAAAATTTCTTGGCGGCGCGCGGTTTTTCGTCCATTCCGCCACGCCACGCGCCAGCTTCGGCGACGGCGTAAGCGGCGGAACCGGCGAGAACCGGAACGCCTAATAATCCGGTGCCGATCAGCCCGAAGGCGAACAACAAATAAGCGGCGTTACCGGCAAGCGGACGCAAGGCTTCGGCGGCTTGCTGCGCGGTCTGCACATCGCGCTGTCCGGCGGCGAAAAGTGTTGCTCCCGTCGTCAGAATGATAAAATAAGCGACCAGATTCGAGATAATCATTCCGATTACGACATCATTTCGCGCCGCCCGCAATTCTTTCGCGCTTGCGCCCATTCTTCGCCCGACCGACATTTTGCCTTCGGATTTTTCTTCTTCGACTTCTTCCGCTGCCTGCCAGAAAAATAGATATGGTGAAATTGTCGTTCCAAAAATTCCGACGAAGGTCATTATATACCCAAAAGTAAATGGTTTGCGAAAAGGTGAGAGAAATTTTGAAAGTCAGAGAGATTTAGAAATATCTAAAAAGTGTGAAGTTCGAGTTGCCGGAAAAAGAGAGAAAGTTGTTGCGGGAAATTCAACGCAATGAAAAATACAAACGCGATTATATCAAAGCGACCGTTTTATTGATGTTGGATTTAGGTGAAACTCCGCCGAAAATCGCCGTTTGTTTGGGCATTGATGACTCGACGATTTACCGCCATTTGGAACATTACCAAAGCGACGGCTTGGATAAATTCTTAGGCAGCAATTATGTGGGATATTGGGGCAAACTTTCGTCGTTTGAAATTGCCGAACTCAGAGCAGAGTTGAACAATCGCTTATATGAAACTTGTCAGCAGATTCGTCAGTGGGTAGAAAAGAGATTTTCGGTCAAATACACTGCCGAAGGAATGTGTGATTTATTACACCGGATTGGGTATGTGTATAAAAAGAGCAAGCAAATTCCGATGAAAGTGGATGAAGCGGCACAATTAGAATTTATCGAGCGGTTTGAGCAATTACAAGCGAGTCGAGAAAATGATGAGGTGCATTATTTTATCGATGGTGTGCATCCGACTCTCAATAGTCAAGCCAGTTACGGCTGGATTGAAAAGGGCACAGAACATCAAATTTTGAGCAATTCGGGGCGGACGCGGATGAATCTTTTGGGAGCATTAAATCCGAATGAAATAACGGATATTTTGACAAAAGAATACAAGACGATCAATTCCGAGTCGGCGCAAGATTTTCTCGAAGAGTTAGGCAAAAGGAATCCAGAAGCAAAGAAAATCAAGGTATTTATAGATAATGCGAGATATTTTAAGAAGTTAGAAAAAGATGATTTAATTGCCGACAAAAGAATAGAAATAGTGTGGCTGCCGACATATGCGCCGAATTTGAATTTAATCGAGCGACTATGGCGGTTTCTGAAGAAAAAAGTGTTAAAAAACAGATTTTATGGAACGGCGAACGGATTTCGGGAAAAAGTGGAAGAATTTTTCGCACAAATCAAAGACTACAAAACCGAGTTAGAAACACTTCTGACTTGTAACTTCGGCGTGATTAAATTTTCGCAATCCATTTTCTAACGGGTATAAAATAATATTCCGAATTTGTATTCTGTTATGGGCAAAGAAGATTGGTATCGAAAAACAACGTGGTCAAAATCAGACAAGGAAGAATTTTTTGAACGTCTGAAAAGAAGCCGAACCAGTTTTCACAAAGCACAATATTTG
>JANOXW010000632.1:0-3875 GCA_031418635.1 Acidobacteriota bacterium | reverse complement strand
GTTTAAACAATTTATAGACACCGCTTTTACCTTCCTCATTAAAAATAAGAATACATCCTGCAATTATTGGTATGAAAGCAGTTACAATATCAATTATCGAAAAATTCAATGACGATGTGCGTTTTGCATCAATCATTAAATCAATAATCCAAAACGGAATAGAGATACCAAAAACAATTAGAAAGAATTTTAACGGCGATCTTTTTACGGTTGAACTGTTCATATAATTTTTATTTAGTAAACACTTCCGTTTTTGTTCCCCGTAAAAATGTCATTGCGATTGTTGTAATAATTAACAAAATACAGAAAATAAAAGGGTCGTAGTGCGAACCGTAATTTGGAATTAGAAACTGGCTTAAATTTATTGTGGTATGAAAAAGAATCATCGCAAAAACACTTTTGCCTGTATTGTTAAAAATCCGCACCATAATAATCCGTAAAAAGATCGTGCCGATAGATTGCCAAAATATCCAAATCGGAGTTTGATGGGCTTGGCTCCAAGGTATGATGTGCTAAATTGCCCAGACAAATCCCAACAAAATACTCGCTTTTAATGCTCCAAATCGGTTTTGCAGAGGGTCGGTAATATAACCGCTCCAACCAATTTCTTCGCCGATAGCACCGATAAAAAATACAAAGAAAAAAATGAAAATATATAAAAGCGGTGTTTCGGGTTCGGGCAGCATTGCTCCGGTCAACTTCAAATAACCGTAAGAAAGCAAGGCGATGAGAGGCATCAGAAAAACAATAGGTAGATACCATTTTTTATCCTTGATTTTTTCAAAGTCGAAAGACAGCTTTAATAATTCCCAAACGCCTTGAAATTTTCTTTCTTTATAAATAAGTATCGCAGCCGCTATTAACGGGCAAAAAGTCATTGATGCACTTATCGGAAGTTTTATCGGAAGAATCTCAGTAAAATCCGGTGCGACGGCGGCAAGTATCCAAAACGGGATCGAAAGCACAAAAACCAACAGAAAGAATTTTACCGGCGATTTATTGTTGTTCAATTTAGAATTTCTCCGCCGTGTCATATTCGATCTTTTTCACATTAAATCTTGCATAGCTAACTTCGCCTTTTTCCAATTTCCAAACAACTTCAGCCTTCATCGGAACAATCACGCCGTTAATTTCTCTGTAATCCGCCGGTTTGCAGAGCCACGCTTCACGTTTTTCTTCGCCCAAAAATCGCTTTGTTTCCATCAGATCAATCTCGCCGATTTCATTAAAAGTAACGATATAAGAGAATGAAACGGACTTGTATTTGAACGACAATTTCGCTGAATTTGAATCAATCGGCAACCATTGATTTCTTTCGCTCGGCAACAAGTTGGTCGGAAACCAAACGCTTTCGCCAAGCCATCTTTGCAGTTCGCCTTCATTAAAATTCTCGCCGCTGCCGTCAACGATGTTGTAGAGAGATAACAGCGTCACGACCAGCCGCCCTTTTTCGGCAACATACATATCGCGGGCGGTGAACATCGAAGTTGTGCCTTTCCAAATAAAACCCGGTTTTTCGGCAGTAAAATATTGTTCGCCTTCGATGTTCGTCCAGTCTTTATCCAAACCCGCTTTGAATTGCCCGTCGTGCGTCAATCGGACGTAACTGATATACGGCTGACCGTCCTTTAAAACGTGGCGAAAATAGCGTTGGACAGGTTCGGGCAAACCCGATAATTGCTCATATTTGAACAATTTAGCGGAGATATTATTTGATTGAGCAAACAATTCAGCAACTTCATTTTTGAACTGAAAGGAGCGAAATAATTTTCCGCCAATCAAGATTAAAATGAGCGTTGCGACGATTAGAAGTGCGATTATCATTAGTTTTTAAAACCTCATTTTTCTCCTCAGAATCTTTCTTGAACATTATCGCCAGCATCAACATAAATATCGGAGCCGTAATTGTCCAAGGAATTCCGAGAAGCAATAATTTCTCGGAAAATTTCGGGTAAAAATAAACGAAAGAAATCAAAGGAGTAACAAAACTATGAATCAAAAAAGCATATCTGACCCACTTTTGAAACCCGTGTTTTTCAAATACGGGGGCGGCAAATAAAGTTGCGAGTCCCATAAATATGTATCCGATGGCATCATAATCCCAAAAGAGCGAGTGCGGCGTTTGCTTGAGAACTAGAATTTCATCGGCGTTTCCGTTCAGCGTCATCGGAATTACGGTTGCCAATTGAACGACATAATTAGCGGTTACGAAGGCAACATACAAAACCGTAAATATCAGAGCCGCGTGACTCCAAAACTGTTTCTCAGGTGGAGTTATATAGTGAAGTGCCAGCATTTCCAGCAAAAAAGGGATAACAATACAAAGTGAAAACCCGTAAATCAAAATTTCGTCCAACGGATATTTGAGAATACCTAAAAGCTGTAAAAATTGAACGATAACGAACGCAGTTGTCGAAACAAATGCAATAAGCCCTGACCAAAACCCGACTTTATAAATTGTTTTATTCATATTTTATTTTAATGAGGGCAACATCTTGTTTCGATAAAGCAATAAAGAAATCGTCACTAAACTTGCCGCAATCAACCCCGTATCTTCCAATATTCCAAATTGGAAGGCTGCCATAAAACCGATAACCGACCAGATAAAAGGAATGATAAGAATCGTGAGCGGACACTTTTTAACATTTAAAAGTAGAAATCCGAAAGTAAAAATCGTGGTTGGACAAGGCAGACCAAAAGTTGGGTTTGAAGGATAAATATGACCGAAAAAATATCCTAAAAGCGGATAAATAATCAGAGCAAATAAAATCAAAGTCATTCCTGTTAGACCGGATTTATCGGAACGAAAATGAAAAGAAAGTCTATTTTGAAATACGCCGAAAACTAAAAATAAAATACCTTGAATAATGAAAAATGCACCGAATATATAAGCGGCTTTATTGATTGCCGTGAAAAAAATAAAGTGATAGACGATTCCCATCCACAACCAGAAAAACGCGAGAATAATACTGATAATTTTGTCGGACATGGGACTAGATTTTAACGCCAGATAGATTGCCACGCCGCTTATCAAATACAACACAAAGTGCATTGGAAAAACTCCCTGATTGTAGTCTTTAAAGACTTCTAAAAATTGCTCTAACGTAAATGGAGTTTTCATTTTTTATGTTTGTAGTATTCATAAAATACCCGCCCAATCCCGTTATCCATTCATTTCGCCTAATTTTTCAACTTCCTTAATCCATTGTTTTCTCTTTTTATCATCTGACGATTTGATGGGTGCAAAAGAAGTTATCCTAACCGGATTTATTCCGCAAAATCCTAAAATTCCTTTTTTCATCGAATTATGTCCGGGGCTTCTAAAAATCAGCCAGTAATACCATTTGGGCGTATCCATCGTGACGATGAGTCTGGCTGATTTGCCTTTTACTAATCCGTCCCACAGCGGAGAATTATCCCGATATTTGAAGGCAAAATTCGGCAGAAAAACCCGGTCAATATATCCTTTTAACAGAGCAGGATAAGTTCCCCACCAATTTGGATAGACAAATACCAAGTGGTCAGCATCCAATATATCCCTTTGTGCTTGTAATAAATCAGGCTCTAATTCACTTACTTTTCTATATCCAAAAGTCAAAATCGGATTGAAGTCTAGATCAATAAGATTGATTAGTTTACAATCTGCTCCGCTCAATTCCGCTCCATTTTTGTAACTTTCCGCCAGAGCAAAACAAAAACTTTCTTTATCGGGATGACCGTTAATAATTAGTATTTTTTTCATTTTTTTTAATCAAATAAGCAGTCTTCTAAAAGTTTTATGAGATAATGGCAATATGAATATGCCGAACAAATTTGTCAAAACTTTATCTGATCAAGATTATCAGAAATTGCTTGAGAATTATCAAACCGCAACC
>JANOXW010000631.1:0-3105 GCA_031418635.1 Acidobacteriota bacterium | reverse complement strand
AAACAAATGAGCCGTCCCGTTTTTCATTCCTTCTTGCAAAGTAATGGTTTCTTCTTCAGTAAGTTGAATAAATCTTTTTTGCACAACAGAAGAATACAGGAAATCTAATCATTTACAAAACTATTCTGTCCGATTACTTATCCATTTAAACTTGTTGGAGAAAAATTATGAAAAAATTATATTTGTTAGTTTTTGTGCTGTCGTTGGCAATTAACGGTTTTGCCCAATACAAACAGCCGCCGAAGGAAATCGAAGATATTCTGAACGCGCCGGTTACGCCGATAACTTTGGTTAGTCCGTCGAAGGATAAAATTTTGCTGGCTGAACCGCTTCGTTATCCGCCGATTTCCGAACTCGCGCAACCGATGTTGCGGTTGGCAGGTTTGCGAATCAATCCGAACACCAACGGACAGCATCGTCAACTTTATTTCGTCAAACTGTCGCTCAAAAATATTTCCGACGGTAAGGAAACGCCGATTTCCCTGCCAAATGGAGCGCAGATAATTTCGCCGAATTGGAGCACGGATGGCAAATATATCGCTGTCGGCAACGTAACATCGTCAGGCGTTGAACTTTGGATTGTCGAAACGGCGACGGCAAAAGCGACGAAACTGAAAAATGTGCAGGTCAACACAGTTTTCGGCGGTTTTGAATGGATGCCCGACCAAAAATCTTTAATCGTCAATCTCGTGCCGTCAAAACGAAGTACCGCGCCGATTAAATCGGATGTTCCGACAGAGCCGAGTATTCAAGAAACTGTTGGCAAAACGGGCGCAGTTCAGACCTTTCAGGATTTGTTGAAATCGCCGACGGATGAAAAATTGTTTGAATATTACGCGACTTCGCAACTTGCAGTAGTTGGCATTGACGGCAAAATCAAAGAAATCGGACAATCGGCGATTTTTGATAATGCGACGGTTTCGCCTGACGGCAAATACATTTTGACTTCGCGGATTCAGCGTCCGTTTTCGTATCTTTTCCCGTCGTTGCGCTTTCCGAAAGAGGTGGAAGTTTTGGATTTCAACGGCAAGATGATTTATAAACTTGCGAGTATTCCGCTGCAAGACAATTTGCCCGTGCAAGGCGTTACAACCGCGCCGCGCAATTATGGTTGGATTCCGACGGAAAGCGCGACGCTCATTTGGGCGGAAGCATTAGACGGCGGAAATCCGAAAAATAAAATAACGCCGCGTGATAAATTAGTCAAACTTGCCGCGCCTTTTACCTCTTCGCCGACAGAAATCGTCAAGACCGAACAGCGTTATCAAGGCAGACAATTCGGCGAAAAAGACGGCTTGATGCTCTTTTACGATTACAACCGCGACACACAGCATCGGCGCGTTTTTATGATGGATTATCGTTCAAATTCCGCGCCGAAAATGATTTCGGATTTGAATGTCAATGACCGCTACAACGATATTGGTCAACCTGTTTTGAAAACTTTGGCGAATGGCGAAAGAATTATTGCTCAAAACGGCGACAACATATTTTTGACAGGACAAGGTTCTTCACCCGAAGGTGATAGACCTTTTTTGCATAGATTAAATTTGCAAACAATGAAAAAGTATATTGTTTTCCAAAGTAGCAAAGAAGAATATGAGCAAGTTGTTACCTTAATAAATCCAAATGAAGGTGGTATTCTTGGTATTATCACTAGACGAGAAAGCCAAACTTCTCCGCCAAACTTATTCAGCCGTTCTATAAATATTCCTGTTCAAGCTCAAATAGATGATGGAAAAGGAATTGAAACTACTGGAAATCCTAAAAATAATTGGATCACAGAATTTAGTGATCCGACACCGCAACTGCGCGGCATTACCAAGCAACTCGTCAAATACAAACGCGCCGACGGCGTTGATTTGTCGTTCACGCTTTACTTGCCGCCGAATTATAAAGAAGGAACGCGCTTGCCGACGGTTGTCTGGGCTTATCCGCTTGAATTTACCGACGCGGCGACGGCGGGACAAGTTTCGGGTTCGACCAATCATTTCACGTCAATCGGCGGTTATTCGCATCTGTTTTTCCTTTTGCAAGGCTACGCGGTTTTGGACGATGCGACGATGCCGATTGTCGGCGATCCGTTGACGGTCAACGATACTTTTGTCAAGCAAATCGTTGATTCAGCGCAAGCCGCCGTTGATAAAGCGGTGGAAATGGGCGTAACTGACAGAGATCGAGTTGGAGTCGGCGGACATTCTTACGGTGCGTTTATGACGGCGAATCTTTTGGCACATTCCGATATTTTCCGTGCCGGAATTGCGCGTTCAGGCGCGTATAATCGCACTTTAACGCCATTCGGTTTTCAAGGTGAACGGCGCAACTTTTGGGAAGCACCCGAACTATACGCCAAAGTTTCGCCCTTTTATTACGCCGACAAAATCAACGAACCGCTGTTGATGATTCACGGTGAAGCCGACAACAACACGGGAACTTATCCGATTCAATCCGAACGGCTTTTCGCCGCACTCCAAGGCACCGGCGGAACGGCGCGATTGGTGATGTTGCCGCTTGAAGCACACGGTTATTCTGCGCGTGAATCAATCGAACACGCGCTTTTCGAGCAGATAAATTGGTTTGATAAATACGTCAAAAATGCCAGACCGCGCAGTAATAATCAAGCGATTAAATAAAGGAAGAAGACTTCGGCACAGTTTCCTAACCTTTCATCCGTCGGGCTGAATAATTTGTCCCGTGTGCCGAACCTTTGAAACTCTATGCCGAATGTTTCGTCCCGTGTGCCGAAACATTGGAACTCTGTTCCGAAACATTGGAAACGATTGCCTAGCTTTTCGACAGACGTGCCAAATCTTTGGAACTTTGTGCCGAACTTTTGGAACTCTGTAGCGAAACATTCGGCGCATCTGCTCAGTCATTGAACAGACGTGCCGAATGTTTCGTAAAATGGTTTTTGCTTTTCAGCTATCAGTTATAAGCTAACCCAAGTTGCTAGTTACTGAATAAAGGCTTTATCTAGTTGAAAAGCTAGTAAGCAGGCTTCTAAAAGTTTTATGAGATAATGGCAATATGAATATGCCGAACAAATTTGTCAAAACTTTATCTGATCAAGATTATCAGAAATTGCTTGAGAATTATCAAACCGCAACC
>JANOXW010000630.1:0-2268 GCA_031418635.1 Acidobacteriota bacterium | reverse complement strand
CGATTGTTGGCGAAAAAATCTATCAAGAAGCTGTCGGAATTGCCCGAAGCGTTGCCGAAACGCTCGATTATGTCGGAACTTTATGTGTCGAATTTTTCTTGACCAAAGACGAAAAACTTATTATCAACGAACTCGCGCCGCGTCCGCATAATTCGGGACATTTAACTTTTGACGCTTGCGTAACCTCGCAATTTGAACAGCAACTCAGAGCAGTTTGCGGTTTGCCGCTTGGCTCAACCGAATTTATGAAGCCGTCGGCAATGGCAAACTTGCTCGGCGATTTATGGCAAACAGGCGAACCGAATTGGCAAAATGCTTTGCAATTTCCTGAGTTAAAATTGCATCTTTACGGCAAATCGGAAGCGCGAATCGGGCGCAAAATGGGACATTTGACATTATTGGCTGATTCGGTGAAAGAAGCGGCAAGAGTTATTCGGCAAGCGCGAAATAATTTGGCTTGACTTTATGCGCCAAAGAAACCATTTTGCTACAATAATTTTAAAATAATGTCCAAATTTTAACTATGAAAAAACACTTATTTCCAAAAATTCTAATTTGCGTTTTATTATTGAGCGCGTCGGTTTGGTCGCAGAGAGATTTGGGCGTGCGTCCGACTGATTCGGGCGGCGTTTTGATGGCGGAGCAGGCGGCGTATGATGTAAAATCGTATGATTTGTCGGTTCGTCCCGATATTGCGGAACAATCTATTAAAGGCGCGGTGATTGTGAAAGCTATCATTCTCAAGCCGATTGATAAATTTGTGCTTGATTTGGATATGGCTTTGACGGTTGAATCGGTTGCTTTGATTGACGGAGAGAAGGAAAAGTCGCTCACTTTTACGCGCCGGGAAGGGAAGATTTGGATTGATTTTCCAATGATGATGACAGCCGGAAAAACGGTTGATGTGCGCGTGGTTTATGGCGGAAAGCCGAAAGTTGCGCTGCGTCCGCCGTGGGTTGGCGGATTTGTGTGGTCGAAAACCAAAGACGGTCAGCCGTGGATTGCGACTGCCGTGCAGAACGATGGCGCGGATTTATGGTTTCCCGTCAAAGATCATCCATCGGACAAACCTGAAACGACTTCGCTCCATTTTACCGTCCCAAGCGATTTAGTTGCGGCTTCAAATGGCAAATTGCTATCGGTGGTTGATAATAAAGACGGCACGCACACCTTTAATTGGTTTGTGTCGCAACCGATTTCAAATTACTGCATTGCGCTCAATATCGCGCCGTATAAATTGATTGAAGACAAGGTGAAATCGGTTTCCGGCGAGATGATTCCGATTCAGTTTTATGTTCTGCCGCAAGATTTTGAAAAGGCTCAATCGCTGGTTGATTTGGCGAAAAAATACAATGCCTTTTTTGAGAAATATCTTGGTCCGTATCCGTTTCGCGCTGACAAAATCGGCATTGCCGAAACGCCGCATCTTGGAATGGAGCATCAGACGATTACGGCTTACGGCAACAACTTTAATTACAACGCCGACGGCGACGATTGGCTGTTGTTTCACGAATTCGGACACGAATGGTGGGCAAATCTCGTAACCGCGCCGGATTGGAACGATTTTTGGATTCACGAAGGTTTTGAATCGTTTATGGACACATTTTATGTTGAAACGACAAAAGGCAAAGAAGCGTATTTTTCCGCTATGAAAAACCGCGCCAAAAATCTGCGAAACGTCAAACCGGTCGCGCCTCGTGAAGCGCAAACGACGACACAAATTTATATGTTGCCACCGGATTACGTCCGCAGCGACGGCGATATTTATGGCAAAGGCGCGTTGGTTTTACACGCTTTGCGATATTATATCGGCGATGATGCGTTTTTCCGAAGTCTGCGGAAAATGTGTTATGCCGACGCAAAAGCCGAGAAAGTTACCAACGGAAAACAATTCAATTTCCGCACGACCGACGATTTTCTAAGTATTGCCGAAAAAGAATCGGGCAAGAAACTCGCTTGGTTTTTTGAAGTCTATCTGCGTCAGCCGCAACTGCCGAAATTGGTTACGGAAACAAAGTCGAACGAATTGGTATTGCATTGGGAAACGCCGAATAATCTACCGTTTTCGATGCCCGTCGAAGTAAAAATCAATGGCGAAATTAAGCGCGTTGAGATGAAAGACGGTAAGGGAAGTTTGCCCTTAGCGCAAGACGCAAAAGTCGAAGTTGACCCGAACGGTTGGGTTCTAAAAGTGCAGTAGATTTTTACTGCTGAAACTTGATAAAGACGAAGCGAAACAAACTGTTTCGCTTCGTCGCTCTCTCGAAT
>JANOXW010000629.1:0-4547 GCA_031418635.1 Acidobacteriota bacterium | reverse complement strand
GAGCAAATCATCCAAAAAACAGTATATTGCAAAGGTGCTTTGGCACATTGGAAGTCTTCTCCTTTTTATTTGTCTGGTAACAAAATTTTAGGGGAAGACTTCTATTTTTTTCAAATATCACTAACTAGCAACTTGGGTTAAGCTATTCTGAAAAGTAAGCGGTTTTTCCTCTAACTACGATATTTCTGCCTTTTAGTAACCTTGCAATAAAACCAACATTTTGCTTGACATTCGCCAAATTTGCGGAAAAAAGTTAAAATATTTTCGTATTTGAACTCCAATTTTTCTATTACTGACTTATGAAACATAAAATCATTTCTTTGCTACTTCTTTTCGCGTTTTCAATTTCAACATTTGCCCAAACAATGCCGCAAGATGCCGATAAAGCATTGTGGGAAAAAGCTCTTAAAATACATAAAAAAGCCATCATCATTGACGGACACAACGACATTCCGTCGCCGATGTATGATGACGATTTTGACTTGGGAACAAATTCCGTCGGCAAGTTTCATAAGGACGGCACTCCGTTTCACACTGATTTAAACCGCTTCAAACAATCGGGCATTACGGGCGAATTTTTCTCGATTTATGTTTCGCGCACGTTTGCCGAAAACGGCGGAAGCGGCGCGGCGAGACGGGCGTTGGATTTGATTGACACGACTTACCGTGAAGTTGAGAAATATCCGAATCAATTGTCGTTTTGCACAACCGCCGCGCAGATTCGGCAGGCAAAGAAACAAAATAAAGTGTGCGCTTTGATGGGCATCGAAGGCGGACACGCGATTGAAGATTCGCTGTTTGCCTTGCGCGATTTTTATCGTTTGGGTGTGCGTTATATGACTTTGACGCACAACAACACGAATAATTGGGCGGACGCGCACCGCGACGAACCACGCAATAATGGACTTTCGCCGTTTGGCAAAGAGGTTGTTAAGGAAATGAATCGGTTGGGAATGTTGGTTGACATTTCGCACGTTTCGGTCAAAACGATGTCGGACGTTTTAGACGTTTCAACCGCGCCGATTATCGCTTCGCATTCGTCGGCACGCGGCGTGAACGACCACACGCGCAATGTTTCTGACGATATTTTAAAGCGCGTCGCCAAAAACGGCGGCGTGATTATGATAAATTTTTATCCCGCGTTTCTCGATGCCAAGTATAACGCTGACGAAAACGCCCGTTCAGCCCGATTAAAACCGCAAATAGACGCGCTTCGGGAACAATATAAAAACAACGACGAAGCCTTTAATGAAGCACAGCGCAAACTTTTGGCGGAAAATCCGATTGAAGTGCCGAGTTACACGCGCATCGTTGACCACATAGACCACATCAAAAATGTCGCGGGCATTGATTATGTCGGCATCGGTTCTGATTTCGACGGCATTCCGCTGTTGCCCAAAGGAATGAGCGGAATGGAAGACCTTGTGTTGGTAACTTATGAAATGTTGCGGCGCGGTTATTCGGAAACCGATATTCGCAAAGTTTTGGGCGAAAATTTTCTCCGCGCCTTTTCAAACGCTGAAAACGTGGCAAAAATTAATTCGCGCAAAATCAGCGGTGAAGGAAGTTTGAAGAAAATCAAATGATAATGTAGTCTAGCTGGGCTTAATTCATCTAGAGAAAATTATGACTGACAATCAATTCAATCAACTTTTCGATTTAGTTACTAAATGCGTCAATGGCGTTCAAAGACTTGAAGGTCAATGACGTTCAAAGACTTGAAGAAGGACAAAAAAGATTGGAAGGCGACGTTTCCGAACTCAAGCGTGATGTTTCCAAACTCCAAATAGGTCAAAACCGAGTTGAAAAACAAATTCACTTAAACAATGCCGCTATCAATAAATTTGCTGGTGAACAAGTTAGAATCAGAGGTATTGTAACTGAATTAGAAAAAGCAACGGTTTGAAATCCCGAAAAATCTGCAAATTTGAGGCGTTAAGTTTAACTTTCAAACTTAACGCCTCAAATTATGTCTTTGTAAGATTTCTTTCCTCTCTTTTAATTTCTTTTTCTTACGAGAATTTGTTTATAATTGAGTTAAATCTATATTTGTTAGGAGAAGAATTTTATTTATGAAAACCGAAACACTAGAATTTAACACCGCCAATGGCGAAACTACCGCTTACGTTGCTATGCCTGATGAAGCATCTGCCGACACCAAAGCCATCATATTGATTCAGGAATGGTGGGGTTTGAACGACCATATCAAAGACATCGCGGGACGCTACGCCGACGAGGGTTTTATCTGCATTGCACCTGATTTGTATCGCGGCAGAGTCGCTACAAATCCAGCCGACGCTTCGCAAATGATGAACGCGCTTGAGCTTGAAGACGGCTTGGATACGATAAAAAACGCGGAGGCAACGGCGCGTGAAAAATACGGAATTTCGCATTTCGGCATCACGGGTTTTTGTATGGGCGGAACTTATGCGCTCCAAGCCGTTTGCCATTTGGAAGGTTTCAGCGCGTCTGCGCCGTTTTATGGCGATGTTCCGAATGAAGACGTTTTGCAAAACTTAAAAACGCCCGTTTTGTTTATTTCAGGCACAAAAGACCAATGGATAAATCCCGCAAAAGTCGCTGAACTCGAACGCATTGCACAAGTTCAAAATCTGCCGATTGAATCGGTCAAATACGAAGCCGACCACGCATTTTTTAACGACACGCGCCCCGAAATTTATGACGCGGACGCAGCACAAGACGCTTGGGCAAAAGTAATGAGCTTTTTTGACGAAAATCTTTAACTGATTTGAATTCAATACAAAATGTTTAGTGAAACTTTTTCGCGCCGATTGTGGTATAAATTAAGCAAAACTTTTCTGGCAAAAAGTCAAATCAAAATTTCTAGGAGAATTAAATAATGTTAAGACGTAAATTATTGAGCATTTTCATGCTCTACGTTTTCTTGTTTCCGATGTTCGCTTTCGGGCAGGCATCTGTGTCTGCGCCGTATCAAGCACCGAAGGAAGTTATTGATAAAATAAAAGCGGAAGGAATGGGCGAAAATTCGCAAGTAATGAAAACCTTGAATTACTTGACGAATGTGATTGGCGCACGTTTGACGGCTTCGCCGAATATGAAACGCGCTAACGAATGGACACGCGACACGATGACCAATTGGGGAATGCAAAACGCCAATCTCGAAGCGTGGGGACCGTTTGGACGCGGTTGGGAATTGAAACGATTTTCGGCGCAAGTTTCCGCGCCATATGCTTTTCCAATCATCGCTTATCCGAAAGCGTGGTCGCCCGGACTGAGCATCGCTAATTCGGACGCAATGATGACTCCGAAAGACAAAAAGGATAAAATGCCGAAACCCGCGCCGCCGTTGACGACTCTGACCGCTGATGTGGTTTATTTGGATGCTAAAACAGAAGCCGATTTGCAAAAATACAAAGGTCAATTAAAAGGTAAAATCGTTTTGATGTCGGATGTGCGCGAAGTTAAGGCGGATTTTGACGGAATGGGTTCGCGTCTGACTGACAAAGATTTGCTCAAATTGGCAAATTCGCCTGACCCGAACAGCAGTCAACGTCCAATCGGACAGCCGAATAATAATCAGTTACAATCGCGTCTGCAAAGATTTGTAGATGGTTTGAAGCGGGCGAAATTCGTCATTGACGAAGGCGCGGCAATCGTCGTTGACAACAGTTTTAACGGCAGTGGCGGAACGGTTTTTGTGCAACAAGCGTCGGTTGCCGCCGATATTCCCGCAAATCCGTTGGATTTATTCACGCAAAAACGCCTTCAGCCGTGGGACAAAGAAGCCGAATCGAAAATGATTCCGCAGATGACCGTTGCCACCGAAGATTACAACCGTTTAGTGCGAATGGTTCAAGCAGGCGAAAAAGTTCAGATGACGGTTGATTTGGCGGTGCAATATCACGACCAAGACACGATGGGTTACAACACGGTTGCCGAAATTCCGGGAAGCGATTTGAAAGACGAAATCGTGATGCTTGGCGGACATATGGATTCGTGGCATTCGGGAACAGGCGCAACCGACAACGGCGCGGGCGTTGCCGTTGCGATGGAAGCCGCCAGAATTTTGATGGCGTTAGGCTTAAAACCGCGTCGGACAATTCGCGTCGGACTTTGGTCGGGCGAAGAACAAGGTCTGTTTGGTTCATCAAATTACGTCAAACAGCATTTTGGCGAGATGAAAGGCGGCGGCAATATTTTTGGAATTCCACAACCTGATGCACCGAAACCCGAACTCGTCAAAGGCTCGGATTATGACAAATTATCCGCCTATTACAATCTCGACAACGGCACGGGCAAAATTCGCGGCGTTTATCTGCAAGGAAATTCAGCCGTTGCGCCGATTTTCCGCGCTTGGCTGTCGCCTTTTGGTGAAATGGGCGCGTCAACTCTGTCGCTTTCCAACACGGGCGGAACTGACCATCTTTCTTACGACAGAATCGGTCTGCCGGGCTTCCAATTTATCCAAGACGAGATTGAATATGACACGCGGACGCATCATTCAAACCAAGATGTTTTCGACCGCATTCAAGCCGAAGATATGAAACAAGCCGCAACCATTATGG
>JANOXW010000628.1:0-2728 GCA_031418635.1 Acidobacteriota bacterium | reverse complement strand
GCGTTTCTTTTAATTCAACTCCTGATTGAACGCCCTTGCCCGTCTCGAAAGCGGCGCGTTTCCACTTGTCAATCAAACTTTCATTAATCCCTAATTCCTGTGCCACCGAAACCACCGATTGTCCGTCAATCACTTTTTTGATGGCTTGCCGCTTACATTCCTCATCGTATTTTCTCCACATATTCTCATTTTACCGAAGAGTTTCGTGTCCTGTTAATTAAACCACCTCATTTCACGGTGAATCAGACCTTCCTGATGTAAGCGAATGACTTGTTGATACCTCTCGAATCGCCGCTCGCGCTTTTCCTGACTCCGCTTGTCTGACAGCGCGGACAACATCGAGGTTAGACATTTTTTATTAGCAGAGATGTGGAACGATGTTTGTTCTTTATTGGTCACAGCCGTTAGTTCAAAACTATGCACTTTTAGTGCAAGACTTTAGTTGCTACACACTTCTGAAAAGTGATAAAAGAGCAACCTGAATAAAAGTAGATACGGCAGTCATCCGGTTTCTCGTTGAACGGCTCATTTAGTCTGGGTAACAAAATACCGTTACCACGTTTTGAAAGGCGAGATGCAAGTGCGATGGCGAGAATTACTGATACACATCTGCGACTCGGAAGATGTCAAAATCCTGAGCGGAGTAGTCAGTAAAGATGACGTTCAGATGCCCATTGAATATGCCCCGAAAAAATCAATCAGCGATATTGTCAAGCATCTGAAAGGCAGAACATCGAGAATATGGCACGCGTGAGTATCCCGAACTGCAAAAACGGTATTGGGGAAAACACTTCTAGGCAATCGGTTACGGAGTTTGGTCAACCGGCAACATAACGGACGAGATGGTGCAAGAATACTTGCACCATCATCGCCAGCCATCAAACCGCGACACCGATAACATCATTCTCCAATAGCGAATGACTTTCAGTCAATTATCAAACCTCTCCACTTCCAGTGCAGAGTCGTTTATTTTTTCATATTAGCGTTTTTGTTACCCATTTTGTCGTCCATTTTACCTGCATTGGTTGACATATTGGTCATCGAATCTTTCGGCGCAACTTTTAATTGGTTGGTTACGCTTTTCACGCCTTCGATGCCTTTGGCAATCGAAGCGGCTTTATCATATTCCGCTTTGCTGGCAACCGTGCCTTTCAAGGTAACGACATCGTTGGCTACATCAACATTAATGGTTGATTCGCGCAAATCGTCGGCAGCTAAAAGTGCCGCACGGGTTTTGAACCACAGCCAACTGTCGTTAGCACCTTGTCCGATAGAACTGCTGCCTTTATCTTTTTCGTATTCGGCTTTGTTTTTATCGTATTCATCCCGATTTACATTCGCATTTTTACGATTGGTGTTGGTCGCAACATTAGTATTGCTATTAACAACAATCGCATTATTTGCGTTATTTAATGTGCTGTTGTTGACTCGTGCATTATTTGTGTTCGGAGCAGTCGTTTCGCATCCGACGAGAAACACCGCTAAGGCGGCGACTAAAGTTAAAAATACAATTTTTTTCATACTAACTTCCTCTTGTTCGTTAAAAATTTAAAATCGAAGTTAAAAAACTTCATCAATTATCCTAGTTTATCCGACAGCAATTTTCAAAAAGAAAAGACGATTAAAAACAATTTTATGATGTAAATTTACGTTTGTTTTCAATTGCCTCTTTTAGCACTTTCTTTGGCGAGATCGTTTGCCTTTTTGCTGTAATCTTTGGCTTCGTCCATAATTTTGTGAAAATTATCGTCGCGTTTGGCAAATTCGGCTTTGACGGTTTCGCGCTGTTTTTCGTCTTTCGGATTATAACCATCTCGCAAAAATCGGGCGGCTTGCCGATAATTTTCAAATGCTTCCATCTGTTTTTGCAAACTCAGTTCCTTTAGGTTGAGATATTCCTTAAAATCGGGATTGATACTCATTTCCTGTGCTTTGCTGATTTTGCCAATCGCGTCTTCGCCCAACGCCATTCCATCATTTATCAGATAAACCAAATCGTCGGCAACTTTTTTAACCTTTTCGCTGTCGTTGCTTTTCATCGCTTCTTTGAGGTCGTCGCGTTTGACCTCATTTTCTTTATATTTGACCTTGATTTTATTCAAATCTTCATTGGCTTCGGCAACGAGTTGCGCGGCGGCGGTTGTTTCGTCGGAAAAACTCAAAAGGTCGGAACTTTCCGAATTTCCTTTACTGCACGACGAAAGCAAAACGCAAAATAATAGAAAAGCTAAAACAATAAGTGCAATTTTATAGCGGGCTTTTTTCATAAATTCATTTTAATCAATCAGGCGAAAATTTGCATTATTTTTTCTCCGCCAAATAAAACCATCCAAAACATAATGCGTCAATTGCGGCACGGCGAGAAGCGGCACGAGATACATTTTCCAACTTTCCCAATCCCAACTTGCGCCGAAAAGCCAATTCTTTTCGTGCCAAACGCCGCGATTCCAAAACAATTCTTCGATGTATGCCAAAGCCCAAAGCGTCGCTAAAAAAACGAACCAATTTGACGAAACGGATTTATAAAATCCCGAAGCCGTTTCACGCCGCGATTTCGCATAAAAATAGATCAAAGCAAAATACGGAATGCCGTGAATTATCACGTTAGTAACCGTAAAAGCATAATCGGAATTAAAAAATACTATTCCGACATACCAACAAATCGCAGTTGTCGCCACGACAATATCTTTGCCGATGTTCAAAAAACCTTTCGTAAAATAAAGATAGA
>JANOXW010000627.1:0-9960 GCA_031418635.1 Acidobacteriota bacterium | reverse complement strand
TTTCGGCCCAAAGTCCAAGAATCCGGCGGATATGGTTCGCAAACTGATGACGAGTTACGGCGCATTGGTCAAGCAAACCTTCAAACACGAAGGCTTACGCGCAGCGATGGCATGGCTTGCCGCGCAATCAGGACCGCCGCCGTCGGCAATGGCGACGGGCGATTTTCTCGGCTGGCATTCGATGATTCACAAAAGCGGCGTCAAGCGTCCACGCGGCGGTTCGGGCGAACTTACGCAAGCAATGGCGCGATGTCTCGAACATCACGGCGGCGAGATTTTATTAAATGCCGAAGTCGCCAAAATCGAAGTCGAAAAAGGCGAAACGGGCGGCATAATTTTAGAAAACGGGACACGAATCGAAGCAAAACGCATCGTTTCAAACGCGCACGTTCACACGACATTTTTAAAACTTATCGGCAAAGAAAATCTGCCCGAAGGTTTAGCCGAAAGAATTGAAAACGTCCGCATCGGCAACGGTTTCGGGATGATCGTCCGTTGTGCCGTTTCCGAATTGCCCGATTATTTATCCGCGCCAAACGGCGGAAAAGCGGCGGATTGTCATCATGGTTTGCAACTGATGTGTCCTTCGCTTGATTATCTCGAAAAATCCTACGCCGATTATCTGAACGGTATTCCGTCAAAAAATCCGGGCGCGTTGGCGATGACTTTTTCGTCGGTTGACGACACGCTTGCGCCCAAAGGCAAACATACTTTGTTTATTTGGGGACAATATTATCCTTACGAACTATCAAACGGCGAAAATTGGCAAGACATCCAAGAACGCGAAGCCGATAAACTTATCGAAGTCGTCAATAATTACGCGCCGAACGTCAAAAATTCGATCATCGAACGCTTCACCCAATCGCCTTTAGATTTGGAACAACGGCTCGGATTACTGCGCGGCAACGTGATGCACGTCGAAATGGATTTCGACCAGATGTTTTTATTTAGACCTTTACCCGAAATGTCCGCCTACAAAACCCCAATCAAAAATCTCTACTTGACCGGCGCATCAACCCATCCCGGCGGCGGCGTATTCGCCGCTTCGGGACACAACACGGCACAGGTTGTTTTGAAAGATGTCAAAGGTGGTTGGTTTTAGTTGATAAATTGTAGATAATAAGCACGAAGTTAAGTAAACAATGGCAAAAATTCCATTTACAGTATCGGCTCGAACAGCAAAACTCATTGGGCAAGAAAACTTTGCCAATGCTGAAGGCGCAATCATTGAATTGGTTAAAAATTCGTATGACGCAGATGCTAAAACAGCATTAATAATTTTCGATAATTCTGATGAAATAAAAGAAAACCACTCACTTTACATAATTGATAATGGTCAGGGAATGACTGAAGATGTTGTAAAAGAAAAGTGGATGAAAATTGGCACAGATGATAAATTGCAAAATTTCACATCCGAAGGCGGAAGAATCAAAACGGGTGCAAAAGGAATTGGAAGATTTGCTTTAGACAGATTAGGCAAATTAACCGAAATGCACACAGTTTCAAAGGAAACTAATCAACGCTTATTTTGGTCAGTTAATTGGGAAGATTTTGAAAAAATTGGTTTATCAATTCACGAAGTTAATGCCGAACTAACAAATTTGGACACTTTTGATTTAAAGTCTCATCTAAAAGATTTATTCAAAGATTATAAGCAAATTCCAGAATTATTAGACAAAACCGAATTTACAACAGGCACAATCTTAAAAATCAATGCTTTAAAAGATTCTTGGGATGAAAAAGATTTAAAGAGTTTGTTTGATAATCTGGAAGTGCTTATTCCGCCATTTGAACAACCCGAATTTAGTATCTATTTGTTTAGCACATCGAATATTGTTAATTTGGGCGAAGTCAATACGGCTTACTATGACGATTACGATTATAAGGTTTCAGCGAAATACCTAGCAGATGACAACCAATCTTTGCAAGTTAAAATTACAAGAAACGAGTTAGTTATTGAAGCATTAGAAAATTCTTACAAAGAGGTTTTTGATGCCGAACAGATGAAAAAATTCCCCTATGATTTAGAAACCTTCAAATCTAAAGAATTTGAATATTATTTAGATTTAGGCAAAATAAAGGTATTCTCATCAGTTGACCAAGAGTTGTTGAAAAAAATAGGTAAGTTTGATTTCACTTTTTACTATCTGAAAAATACTATTTCTGACGACAAAAACGAAGGTGACCTGAAAAAATATCCTTACCGAAATTTTGTTTCGGCTAATCGAAGGGCTTGGTTAGATAAATTTGGCGGAGTGAAAACTTTTCGAGATGGTTTTCGAGTTCGACCGTATGGAGACAAGGATAATGATTGGTTAAGACTCGGTGAACGACAAGCAAAAAGTCCGCAAGGTGCTGGGCAAAGATTAGGAGCTTATAGAATCAGACCTAATCAAATTGCAGGCACAGTCAACATCTCAAGAATTAATAATCCCTATTTTAATGATAAGTCGGGGCGTGAAGGCATCCAAGAAAATGATGTTTTTGAGGTCTTTAAAAATTTACTAATAGAGGTAATTAACTTCTTTGAAAAGGATAGAAATGTTGTAATGGTTCATCTTTCTGAACTTTACGACAAAAGGAATTCGGATAAAAAAGAAAGGGAAAAGGCAAAAGCCGAAGCTGAACGAATTTTAAGAGAAAAACAAAAACGAGAAAAAAATAAAAAGTCACCAGATGACAATGAAATTAAAGATGAGGACACTGAAACAAAAGAACTTCTCGCACAAGCAACACAAAATCTTGAGCAAGAATTGGAAGAAAAAGATTCGGAAATAAGACTTCTCAGAAGTTTGGCAAGCGTAGGTTTGATAATGGCTTCTTCGGCACACGAACTCAGAAATTTGAGGTCGAGAATTGTTCCCAGAACAGAGTTTTTAGTAAGAGAACTTAAAAAACTTATTGATGAAAAGGCATTAGCTTCATTGCATAAAGAAGATAATCCCTTTTATATGATAGATTTAATAAGAAACGAAGACTTACAAATAAAACATTGGCTTGATTATTCTCTAAGTTCGCTGAAAAAAGACAAACGTAAAAGAACAAACATCAATTTTGGCGAATATTTTGAGACGTTTAAAGGCAATTGGAAAAAGTCCTTAGACAAAAGTGATATAAATTTGACTTTAAACGGCTCAAATGATGCCCCAAATACAATTCAGACTTTTGAAGTTGATTTAGATACAATTTTCAACAATTTACTTATTAATTCAAGAGTGGCATTTAGTGGCAAAACAGGCAGTAAAGAAATCAAAATTAACTGGAAAAGAGTAGATGAATTCGTTCAGATAGACTTTGTTGATAACGGGCAGGGGTTAGCTCAAGAATACAAATCTAATCCGTCGGAAATTTTCAATGCGTTTGAAACGTCAAAAAGAGATAATAAAGGGAATATTATCGGCACAGGGTTAGGTTTGTATATTGTCAAATCAATTATTGATGAGTATATTGATGCAACAATGGATATAATGGATTCAGAAATTGGATTTAAGTTAAGATTGACTTTTCCGGTTCGGAAGAAACAGTAAAATGTATAAAATCGGATTTATAGATGAGGACGCAGGGCAACGAAATCAATTTCGGCAAACCTTTAAGGACGATTTTGATGTTTGTTTGATTGATTTGAAGCAAGCTATAACGGAAGAAGAAATAATCCGTGAGGTGTTTGATAATCACTTAGATGCGTTAATCGTTGATTATCGAATGGACGAATTTTTGGGTTATAACGGCGATTTAATAGTAAGAAATTTGACCGAAAAGAATCCTCATTTTCCTGTTATTATTTTAACTTCATACGAAGAGGACGCACTTGACTTTGTTGATGATGCCAACATTATTAACGGAAAAGAAATTTGGGACGGCGAATCAGAGGCAGAGTTAAATTTTTTCAAGAAAAAATTGAATCGGATAATAACAAATTATTACGAAAAAATTACCGATGCAGAAGAAAAGCTAAAAGAACTTGAAGCGATAAAAAATGATGGTGGGCTGCAACCAAATGAAGAGGACGAATACATCAAAGTAAATAACTTTTTAGGCAAAGTCTTTGGCGGAGGAGAATACCTTTCTGGAACATTTTACTCAGTAGATACTAATAAAAAACTTGACAGTTTAATTGAAAAAACTGAACAACTTTTGAACAAACTCTCAAAAAATAATGAATCCGTTTAGAGAAAAAACGCCAAGCAGACGACCAGACAGAGCCGAATGTGAGCATTACAGTTCATACAAAGATACGCTTCGAGAAGATTTTAATAAGCGATGTGGTTACTGCGATGATTCTGATGGGTTCAGAATCAGAAGTTATACAATAGACCACTTTGTTCCGCGGAATCCGAAAGATTTTACACACGACATCAAACCGAACTATTATTACAATTTGGTTTGGGCTTGTAGTTTCTGTAATTTAGCAAAATCAAATAAGTGGTTTACAAAAGATGGATCAATTCATAATGACCGGGAAATTGGTTTTATTGAGCCTACAAGCGAGGAATATACAAATCTTTTCAAACGTAACAAAGATGGTCAAATAATTTGTAACGGCGTGAATCAAATCTTGGCAGAACATATCATTTTCGAGTTGAAGTTATGGTATCCTCTGCATAGAACTACTTGGAGATTAGAAAAATTATTTTTCCTAGAAGAGATAATTTCTGATAAGATTCAAAATGTTGCTGACCAAAATCTTGTCAATGAGTTTAAAGAATTACACTACGAAATTCTTATATTCTTAAAAAATTCATTTCGAGAATTATTTGCTGAAAATGAATAAGAAAAATACAGGTTCATATTACACGCCAAACTACTTAGCTGAGTTTGTGGCTTGTCGTGTGCTTGCTCATTTCAAAGATAAAAAAAATACCCTGCAAATACTTGAACCGAGTGTCGGTGATGGTTCTTTCATCAAAGCAATAAAGAAAACTGAGAATTTCAAAAAGTTGTCGCTTGACCTAACAGCTATTGAGATAAATGGAAAAGAACTCTCAAAAGCCAAAAGACTTTGGAAGTTGCCTAATGCCGAATTTATTAAGCAAGACTTTTTAGACTTTTCTTCACAAAAAAAATACTCGGCGATTTTGGGAAATCCGCCTTACATCAAAAAGAATCGGCTGACGGCTTCGCAATTTGAAAAATGTAAAGAAATTCATTTAGCTGAAAATCTGTCTGAAAAATCTGTCAAAAATATTTGGGCTTCGTTCGTCGTGAAATCTAACCGATTATTAGAAACTGACGGAGTTTTGGCATTTGTTCTTCCGTCAGAACTTTTGCAGGTAAAATTTACCGAAGAAATCAGAACCTTTCTTCAACAGAAATTTCAAAGATTAGAAATTTTTACGTTCAACGAATTGATGTTTGAATGTAAAGGTCAAGATACAGTAGTTTTATTTGCTTATAAAAAACACTCCGAAGCGGGAATATTTTACTCGAAAATTGCTAATGAAAATCAAATAATAAACTCGCAAATTGATCTGACAAAAAATGATGCTTTGATTTCTTCAAATGTTAAATGGACTCATCACATATTGAGTTCGGAGGAAATCGAATTTGTTGAAAGACTTGGAAATAGATTGAAAAACATCAGTTACTATTGTAATTCAAAACCCGGAATCGTAACGGCGGCGAATAATTATTTTATTGTAGATAAGGAAACCGAAGAAAAATATAATTTAAGTCAATATACTTCACCGATTATTCAAAAAGGACTTTTTGTAAATGGCAGTGTCGTTTTTGATAAGAAGGATTATGATGAGTTGGTAGAATCGAATCATCCTGCAAAAATAATTATTTTCAAAGATTCCGATAAAGAAAGTTTTTCCGAAAAAGTAAAAGAATATATTAAATTGGGTGAAGACCAAGAATTACAAACCAGATACAAATGCAGAATTCGGAACAATTGGTTTGTCATTCCAAATATTGCCGAAAAACCTCAGGGCTTCTTTTTTAAGCGATGTCATCATTATCCGAAAATACTAGAGAATTCTGCCAAAGTTTTTGTTACTGATTCAGCTTACAAAATTGAAATGAAAGAGGACTTTGATATAAAAAGTTTTATTTATTCGTTTTATAATTCTTTGACACTAACTTTCGCTGAAATGGAAGGTCGCTACTATGGCGGCGGCGTTTTAGAGTTAGTTCCAAGCGAATTCAAAAAATTACCGATTCCGTATATTAAAACAACAGAAGAACAGTTTGAAAAATACCGAAATAAGTTTGAAGAGAAAGAAAATATAGAAAACATTTTGGATTCCTACGACTCAAAAATATTGAAAGATGCTTTAGATTTAACAACAGATCAAGTAGAAAGCATTCAACTTATCAGAAAAAAACTTATTAACAAAAGATTGAGAAAGAATTCATAAGTTTTGCTAAATACTTTCACAAAAACCAAATTGTTCACTTTCGCACCGCCCGAAATTCTAAACGTCTTTCAATTCGACGGCTTTGATGCCAGAATTGCATTTGAAATTTCGTTAATTATCGAATATTTAGAAAACCAAAGTTTGAATCGAATGCGGTGGGCTTTTGGTTTCTGCCGCTTTGCCGTCTATCCAGAGGAAATACGGGATTTCCTTTTCGCTTTTGTTCATTACGACGACCGATGTTTTGCCGTTGGGGTTGATAAATGCGGTCGAAATAAGTACGCTTCGGCTTGGCGAACTGACGATTCTTTTTGCGCCGGGGCGGATGAATTTGGAAAAATGTCCGATGTAGTAATAGGAATTTGTGTAGGTAATTTCGCCCGTTTGCGTGTCGCCGTGAATGGGTGCGAAGCAGAAATTGCCGACGTGGTTTGGTCCGCCTTTTTCGTCGAGCAAGACGTTCCAGTCCGTCCACGCGACCGTTCCGTTGTTGAAATCGTGGATCATATTATGCCCGTAGAGTTCGCCCAAACTCCAGTCGCCAATTTTTTCCGCTTTGAATGAATCGGCGCAGCCTTCGGTGAACATCAGATTCGTGTTCGGGAAAGTTTCGTGAACGAGTTTTAGATTATCGAACATCTGTTCGCCGCCGCTCCACGGTTCATACCAATGAAAACCGATTCCCCAGACATACTTGGCGGCTTCCGGGTCGTTGAGCATCGTCGAAGTGCGTTGATAAATTAAATCGCGGTTATGATCCCACGCGATGATCTTTTTATCGCCCAAACCTTCTTTTTTCATCGTCGGTCCGAGATAATTTTTCAGAAAATCGCGCTCTTCTTCGCCCGAATAAACGCACGATTCCCACGTTTGCGTCGCCATCGGTTCGTTTTGAATCGAAATTCCCCAAATCGGAATACCTTCCTTTTGATATGCCTTGACGAATTTGGCGTAATAATTCGCCCACGCCTGATAATATTCGGGTTTGAGCTTGCCGCCTTTGAGCATATTGTTGTTGGTTTTCATAAATGCGGGCGGACTCCAAGGCGAAGCGAAAATATTGAGTTTGCCGCCTGATGCCGCCGCCATCGCTTTTTTGATGAACGGAATGCGGAATTGTTTATCGTGGCTAACGTTGAAGGTTTTCAAATCCTTGTCGCCTTCGTCAATGTAGGTGTAACTTCCGCTCGAAAAATCGCAACTGTGAATATTGGTGCGTGCGAATGTGTAGCCGATTCCTTTTTCGGAGTCGAAGTAAGCTGTGAGAATTTCCTTTTGTTTATCAGCCGGCATTTTGGCGAAAGTTTCGGCTGACGAATCGGTCAACGCGCCGCCAATGCCGAGAAATGTCTGCGCGGTTTTCGACGGATCAACAAACACGCAAATCTGCGTTTCGAGCGGCTGTCCCATTTGCTTAAACGTCAGCGTATCAGTTGCGCTGATTCGCAAATCACTGTTCTGCGCCGTCGTATAAACAGTAACTTTTTTATCCTCGACGGAAAACGGCTTAACGGCAGCAGAAGTTTTTCTGTCCTGCGCTTTAGAAAACTGTGTGGTTTGTGACAGAAGAACGGCTGACGAAGAAAGTGCAAGAAACTTGCGGCGATTTATTTTCATAATTATTTTTTATCTTAAAGAATATCGCCAATCAATTCAACTGATTTCAAGGCAATTTACGACAAAGCGCAAGTTTCAGTCTTTTCGAGATTCAGCAGTAAATTCAAAGCGGAATTTTCAGAACCTTGAAATTTAACAACAAATAAGTAGAAGCCTGTGCATAATATCAATCGTTTGGATTTTATTATGCACAGGCTAATTTATTAAGACTCAATTACGATGTTGCTTAAATGAACGCAAAATCGAATTGTTCCTGATGAACGGATTTGTCGCCCGTTACGTCAACATTGCCGAGATAGGCTTCAATTTCTTCTAAAACCGTGTGTTCGGTTTCGTTCAAAGCGCGGGAAATGTCAGGATGAACGCGCAAAGTCGTTTGATGAACGTCGGCTACGCCTTTTGCAAGTCGCCTTGCTTCTTCGAGAATTTCGTAACAGACGGTTTGCGGCGATTTTATCCACCCTGCGCCTTCGCAATAATCGCACGGAGCGCACATCGTTCTTTCAAGCGATTGTTTGACGCGCTTGCGAGTCATAATTATCAAGCCGAAATCATTGAACGACAGAACCTTGTTCGGTGATTTGTCCGACGCGAGAGCTTCTTGCAAGGCTTGTGAAACCTTGTTGCGATTGCGCCGATCTTCCATATCAATCAAATCCAGCACGATAATTCCGCCAAGGTCGCGCAGACGAATCTGCCGGGCGATTTCGTCAACCGCTTCCATATTCGTTTTCGTTATCGTGTCTTCCAACCGGGCATTGCCTTTGCCGACAAATTTGCCTGTATTGACATCAATCGCCACGAGTGCTTCAGTTTGATTGATGACCAGATAACCGCCCGATTTTAGCCACACACGCGGTTTCAAAGCCTTGTCAACTTCTTCCTGCACGCCGTAATTTTCCAAAATCGGTTCGTCGCGTGTGTAAAGTTTGACGCGCTTGACCATTCGCGGCTGAATGCGGTTGATAAATTCGACGATGTGTTGATATTCTTCTTCCGAATCCACGCGAATCGCCGTAAAATCGTCGGAAAGTTGATCGCGTAAAAGGCGTTGGATAATATCTAAATCTTGATGAACGAGCGCGGGTGATTTTGCTTTGTCCGCGTCTTTTTTAATGTCCAGCCAAGTTCTGACGAGATACCGTGCATCTTGGCGCAAATCTTCATCCGAAATTCCGATTCCCGCCGTTCTGACGATAAAACCGCCCGACGGCACATCTTCTTCTTGTTTGATTTTCTGAATCAACGTCCGAAGGCGGGCGCGTTCACTCGCCGATTCGATTTTGCGCGACACGCCCAAATGTTCAATCGTCGGCATATAAACCAAAAAGCGTCCGGGCAGAGCGATGTGCGAAGTTATTCGCGCACCTTTGCGGGCAATCGGTTCTTTGGCAATCTGCACGAGAATCTCCTGACCTTCGCGCAATAAATCGGTAATCGTCGGCTGTTGCGGACGATCACGGCGGTTGTCGCGTCTGCCGCTGTTGCCTTGATAACGATTGTCAGGTTTATCTTTTGGAGTTATTTCTTCCGGTTTGGTTTCCGTTTCAGAACCGGTGCGTCGTCGTCCGCGTCCGCCGCGCCGCACCGCCATTTTCGCTGTTTCACCTGATTCTTTGACGCTTGCCTGCGCGTCGTTGAGCGTTTTGTCCGTAGCGGCTTTTTTGCCGCCGCGATTTTTCTTTTTGCTGGAAGTTGGTTGCGCCGACGGCCTTGTTTCTTCAACTGCCGTTGGTTGCGTCGCTGTTTTTTTATCTTTTGGCGCGGCTGATTTATTCGGCGATTCTTTTTTCGTCGGTTTGGTTTCCGCTTTTACTTCTTCGATTGCCTTAGTAGGTTTTCTTCTGCCACTGCTACTATTACTGCCTTTGCCTCTGCCACCGCGTTTGCTTCTGATTTGTGGTGCTTCGACGGCGTGTTCGTCTTCGTCGGCGATGCGTTCAAATTTATGTTCCGATTCGCCAAATGCGCCGATTAACGAGCC
>JANOXW010000626.1:0-3780 GCA_031418635.1 Acidobacteriota bacterium | reverse complement strand
GACGCGAATGGCTTCGATAACTTGTTGTTCGATTGTTTGATTCATATCTCAAAAACTCTCCATTCTTTTAATTTATTTGAAAATTATTAAAATTCAAAACCTTTATTTGATATTTGGCAAAATTCGGGTCGGCGGTCAGGATTGTCAAATTTTCGACTCGCGCTTGCGAAACTAACAAACGGTCAAACGGGTCTTTGTGAATCGGCGGTAAATTGTGGACTTGCAGAACGTGCTGAATTTTTATCGGCAAATGCAGAAAGTTAGCCCGCCTTATGCGGTCAGGCACAAACAATTCGGGCGTTTGCGGCAATTTAAGTTTTCTAACGCCATATTTTATCGCAATTTCCCAAGCCGTCGCGTGCGAAACGTAAATTTCGTTTGTAAAATTATCTTCTAAAAATTCTCTAATTTGTTTTGAAACTCGTTTCGGTTCAAGGAAAAGCCACAGAAAAATGTGCGTGTCAATCAAAACTCTCATCATTTTCTCCATAAAACGCCGCTAAAATATCTGCAGGCAATTCGTCGAAATCGTCGGCAATCCAACCTTTGCCTTCATCCATTCCGAACCATTCTTCTTTTTCTTCGCGCACCGGAACAAGCCGCACAAGCGGTTTTCCCGCTTTAGCAATAACGATTTCTTCGCCGTTCAAGGCTTGTTCGAGAAGTTTGCTCAAGTTCGTTTTCGCTTCGTGAATATTTACTTTTGTCATTTTCTTAACCTCCGAAAATAAATTGTCTCATACTTAGCTAACCTTCTCAACTAAGTGTCGTAAATGGTAAATTGTTAATCGTTAATCGTTAATCGTTAATCGTTAATCAAAAAATGTTGCTCACAAAATACGATTTACCATTTACCATTTACGATTAGCAATTAACGATGCGGCTGTGCTTTGGCAAATTCATCAGTTTTGTTATAGCGCAGCATTTTCGGCGCGTCGGCAACTTTCAAACCGATTGCCAGCGAAACTTCAACCATTTGCACTAAACCGTCAAACCTCCACTCGTCGTGGAATTCGTCGGATGGTTGGTGATAGTGATTTTTGTTAAATTCATCAAAGGTTTTTTGCGCGAAATCTTTTGGCTTGCCGATGTAATCTTCGCCGTTTCGGACGCTGATGGCGGGAACGCCGATTTTGGCAAAGGGAAAATGGTCCGAACGGAAAAACGAACCTTGTTCGGGATGTGCGTCCGTTGCAAACGTCATTTTGCGTTCTTTCAAAACTGCATCCACAATCGGCATAATGTCAGAGCGTTCTGCTCCCAATGCGCCGTAATCGTTGGTCAAACCGTAAAGGTTGCCGCCGTCAATATTGATATTCGCCGCCGTCTTTTCAGGCGCAAAAATTGGAAAACGCGCATACCAGTCCGCGCCTAACAAACCTTGTTCTTCCGCTGTCGTGAACAGAAAAACGCTCGAACGCTTCGGACGTTCTTTGAGTTTAGTCAATGCTTCGGCGATTGACAAAATCGACGCGCAACCCGTTGCATTATCCAACGCGCCGTTGTAAATCGTGTCGCCTTGCTTGTTCGGTTCGCCAATGCCCAAATGATCCCAATGCGCCGTATAAACGACATATTCGTCTTTCAATTTTGCATCGCTTCCTTCCCAAATGCCGACGACATTATTTGAATTTACCCGTTTAAGCTCGCTCTTTAGATCAACTTTCGCTTTCAAACCTAATTTAACGGGCTGAAAATTTCTCGACTTTGCCTGTTCGCGCAATTCGTCAAGATTTTTTCCCGATTGAGCAAAAATTTTCCGCGCCGTGTCTTCGGTCATCCACGAACGCATTTGCAAAAACGGCGTTTTATCTTCGGAGGTTCGCGCAATATCAAACCGCCAACTTCCGTTCGATGTCCGCACGACGTTCCAACCATAACCAGCCGATTCGGTGGTGTGAATCAAAATCACACCTGCCGCGCCACGCCGCGCCGCTTCTTCATATTTATACGTCCAACGCCCATAATAAGTCAGTGCCTTGCCGCCAAAAAGATTCGATTCAGCCGTCGTTGCGGGCGGATCATTGACCATCATCACGAGAATTTTGCCGCGATAATCTGCCGCGTTTCCCTTGTAATCGTTCCATTTTTGCTCAGGCGCATCAATCCCGTAGCCGACAAAAACAAGTTCCGCGTCGAGTTTCACATCTTCCGTTTGCGCTCCCGTAAAAGCGACGAAATCATCGGCAAATTTATACGAAGCATCGCCAACATTCAGCGTCGTATTCGGATTAGCTTTAACGGCGACGAGCGAAACAGGCTGAAAATATGAGCCGTTATTGCCCGGTTTAATGCCAATCATTTCCAACCGATTAGCAATATATTTCGCCGCCAATTCACCGCCACGACTGCCCGGCGCACGACCTTCAAAACCATCGTCAGCCAAAAATTTTATCGTTGATTTCAGCTTTTCTTCGCTAAAAAAACTCGTGTATTTGCCATTGGTTTGGGCAAACGAAATAGAACAAAAAAGTAAAATCAGACAAGTTGTCGCTAACAAATTCATTTTCATATTTTTTTATGATTCGGGAAAGTCTTCATCAAAAACAATTTCCGCATTTCTAAAATCTTCGACGAATTTAGCGGCTTCGTCGGCTTCGGTTTCAGGAACTTTTATTTTTATTCCACCGACTGCACTTGCCAGTAAATTCATCGCGCCGACAATGTTATCATCAGCCAGATACACTTCAAAACCTTGCGCTTCGAGTTGATTTCTCAACATTTCGGCTTCAAAAACATCGAAAGTCGTCGCAATTGTTACAAGTTCTTCATTCATATTATTTTATCCTTTAATCAAACTCATCGCCTCGGCGCGAGTTCGCGGATCTTTGCGAAATCCGCCCAAAACTGCCGACGTAATTGTTTTCGCGCCCGGCTTTTTCACACCGCGCAACGTCATACAAGTATGTTCGGCTTCGATAACAACCATTACGCCAAGTGGTTTTAACTCTTCAAAAAGCGTGTCCGCGATTTGTTGCGTTAAGCGTTCTTGCACCTGCAAACGACGCGCAAAAATTTCGGAGATTCGCGCCAATTTTGATAATCCGACAATGCGTCCGCCTTTTGGAATATAGGCGATATGACATTTGCCGACAAACGGCGCGAGATGATGTTCGCACACCGACGCGATGGAAATATCTTTGACAATCACCATTTCATCGTGCGAATCACCCGGCAACGGCACAATTTGTTCCTTCGCATCTTGCCACATTCCTTCGGTCAGTTCGGCGTAAAACTGCGCCACACGCTCAGGCGTTTTCTGCAATCCGTCGCGGTCAGGATTTTCGCCCATTCCTTCGAGCATTAGCCGTACACCTTGGGCGATTTTTTCTAAATCTACTTTTTTTACTTCTTTTTTCTTTGGCAAATTATTTCCCCTCTAATTCAGTATAAATTGTTTTCAAAACTTCTTTTTCTATTTCTTGCAAAGCTCGCTTTGATTTTAGCGCAATTTCGCGCAATTGTTCATATTCGGGTTTTATGTTGACGATTTTCCCATTAAACCGCGCAATTTTAACATAAATCTCACCAAATTCGGTGGCGACTTTGACGATTTCACGCGGCAGACAGTTGCGCTCAACTTCGCTGACACGAATTCCAAGTGTCGTCGTTTCCGTGTAAAGCAATTCTGAAAAAACCTCTTTTTTATCAAAATCACAAAGAATCGAAACCATTGTTGCGGGACGATTTTTCTTCATCTGAATTGGCGTGAACCAACAATCCAACGCGCCTAATTCAAATGCGCGTTCCATCACAAAACCTAAAATCTGTGGTGAAACG
>JANOXW010000625.1:0-6599 GCA_031418635.1 Acidobacteriota bacterium | reverse complement strand
CTTCGCCGGCTCTTGCGCCAAAAACCAAGCCTTCGAGAAGAGAATTTGAAGCCAGCCGATTTGCGCCGTGAACGCCCGTGCAGGTAACTTCGCCCGCCGCGTAAAGCCCTTGAATTGTACTTCGTCCGTGCAAATCCGTGCGAATTCCGCCCATACAATAATGCGACGCGGGCGAAACGGGAAGCAAATCTTTGGCGATGTTCAAATCGTAAAATTTGCAGGTTTCGTAGATTTTTGGAAATCTTTCGCGCAGAAAATCTTCACTCATCGAGGTCATATCGAGAAAAACATGGCGCGTTCCCGTCTTTCGCATTTCGGCGACAATCGAGCGCGAAACAATATCTCGCGGCGCGAGTTCGAGGCGTTCATCGTAATTTCCCATAAAACGCTCCCCGAATTTATTCCGCAAAATTCCACCTTCGCCGCGCATCGCTTCGCTCAAAAGAAATCTCGGCGCGTTTTCCAAACTCAAAGCCGTCGGATGAAACTGAACGAATTCCATATCAGCCATTTCCGCGCCCGCAAAATAAGCCATTGCCATTCCGTCGCCGGTCGCCACCGAAGGATTTGTCGTGTGCAAATAAAGTTGACCTGCGCCGCCCGTGCAGAGAATTACGGCTTTCGCAAAAATCTCACGCGGAGCTTTCAAAATCGGATCTAAAAATCTCACGCCGACGCATCTGCCGTCCGCGACAATCAAACTTTCCGTATTGGCAAACGGCATCAAAACAATCGTTTTTTCTTGCCGTGCGCGGGCAATCAGAGCGCGGACAATCTCTTTTCCCGTCGAATCACCGTGCGCGTGTAAAATCCGCCGACGCGAATGGGCGGCTTCCTGCGTAAAAACCAATCGTCCGCCTTCTTTATCGAATTCAGTTCCCCATTCGATCAGTTGTTTAATGTAGCGCGTGCCTTCCGTTACAAGCGTTTCTACTGCCGCAACATCGCAAAGTCCCGCGCCTGCAATCAATGTATCTTCTTCGTGCAGTTCGGCGTTGTCATCGTCCGACAAAACAACCGCAACACCTCCTTGCGCGTATTCCGTGTTTGATTCACTTGCTTTGTCTTTCGTCAAAACCATTACACGCGCTCCCGATTTTGCCAATTCGATTGACGCACGAAGCCCGGCGACTCCGCTTCCGATAACAATAAAATCTGTTTCTAAAGCCATTAAGGAAAATGTAACAAATTATTGTGAGAAAAGAAAAAAGTTCGAGTCATTAATTCTTCTTAAACAAAAAAGCACTTTGATTTATTTGCTAAATGCAAATAAATCAAAGTGCTTCGTTAAAAATAACAAAAATTATTATCCTTGCGGAATTGTTAATTCTTGTCCCGGATGAATTTTGTCCGGGTCGCTCAGTTTGTCGCGGTTAGCTTCAAAAATTTTCTGCCAACTAACGCCATAGTGTGCGCCGATTTTGCTCAAACTGTCGCCCGATTGAACCGTATAAGTCGTGTCGGAAGAACCTTCGGGCGCGGTTACGTTCAAAACCATATCGCCTGACCGATATTCGGGGTCAATGCGGTTATATTCGTCCCACAGTTGTTGTTTTGCTTCGGCACTCGCCGCTGCACCTTCCATTTTCAAAAAGCCTTCGCCTTCTGTAACATTCAAACCTGAAATGCCAAGTTGATTGGCAAGGTCAATAAGCGGTTGATATTTTTCTGTTAAAGCCATTGTAATTTTCCTCCTTTATTACTTTTCAGTTACTTCGTTTTTGACTGGTTTTCCACCGTTTGCCAAGGTTGCAGTTTGGACAACTTCAGCCAATTTGCCTTTCGCCACCGTTCCGCGAATGGTTGCCGGTGTCGTTGTCGTATCAACCGTTACAGCCGTAAAACCTTTCGCTTTCAAAGCCGCTTCGATTGCCGGTTTCATACTATTATCGGTTGTCGCCGTTATTACCGGTGCCGGCGGTTTAACCGTCATATTGTTGGTAACTGATTTAACGCCTTCAACTTTTGCTGCTGTGCCGGCATCGGTTTTGGCTTGTTCGGTGGCGGCTTCGCCGGTCAATGTGGCAACACCGTCTTTGACTGCCACAATTGCTGTCGGGGCTTTTGCTTTAGCTGCTGTTTCGGCGGCTTTTTGCAAATCCGCATCACTCTTTCCGCCGCACGAGCTCAAAAACAGAGCAAATGCTAAACAGAGAATTGTTATAAATTTAAATTTCATCTTTCCTCCTGAAAATTTCCTGTGTATTTTTAATTTCAAACTGAAAGCGCAAATTTCTTAATTAAAATTTGTCGCTTTTTTACAAAAAAGATTTCTCAAATGCTTTTTGAGAAACATACTAATTTATTTGGGGCACTGTCAATTTAGTTTAAAACATTTTTCAAAATATTTCAGTTTATTTTTATCAAAAAAACCTCTTCAGCGATTTTTTTTGCAATTTCATACGAAGTTAAGTCTGGTTTGACGATAAAATGCCAATCTGCCAAGCAATAAACTTTCTCTCTTTCTGCAAAAAGTTGGCGCGTCAACAGTTTATTTTTTGCCAAAGGTCTTTCCCGCGTTGATAAATGAATATTTCGCCAACAATGTTCAAAAGTTGATTCAAGCCAAATAGTTACTAACTTTTGTTGTTTGATTAGCTCACGATTTTCTTTAATCGTCCACGCACCGCCGCCAAGCGCGATTATTTTTGCTTCGCTTTCTAGTAAAATTTTCCGCAAATTTTCCGTTTCTATTTCCCGAAACCGCGCTTCACCGTCGTTGTTGACAATTTCGGCAATCGTGCGCTGTTCGCTTTCTTCGATTAACGCATCGAGGTCAACTTTTTCGCATCCCAAAATAAACGCCAAATGACGCGCAACAGTTGATTTTCCAACGCCCATAAAGCCAGTCAGAACAATTCTTTGATTAGAATTTTCCATTGCGTAAGATTATCTGCTTTTTTCTAAAATAGTTAAAGTTGCAGAGTCAAACCAAAAGATTAAGCAAATCGCCACAAAAATGCCCAAAAATTATGAATAGAAAAAGATTTTTTTTGAGTCTTTTGTGCTTTTTTGTGGCAATTATTCTTAAACTAAATGGCGATTTTTTTGAGCGTTTGAAAAAATTCGGGAAATGAAATCTTAGCACATTCTGCACCGACGATTTCGGTTTCACCTTCGGCAAACAGCGCGGCAACGGCAAATGCCATCGCAATTCGGTGGTCGCCAAAACTGTCAACCGTCGCGCCCTTTAAATTAGATTTTCCGACACGCAACCCGTCGGGAAATTCTTCAACTTGAGCATTCATTCGCCGTAGATTTTCGACAATCGCCGCGATTCTGTCTGATTCCTTGACGCGCAATTCTTCGGCGTTACGAATCTCCAAACCGTTTTCAATCTGTGTAGCGAAAACGGCGAGAATCGGAATTTCGTCAATCAAATTAGCAATCACATCGCCGCTTATTATATTTGAAGTCGCTTTCGGCGCAAAACTTTTTTGTCCGCGCACCAACAAATCACCGATTATTTCACTGCAAACTTCTTTTTGATTTAATACACTAATGTCTGCGCCCAACGACCGCAAAACTTCAACAATCGCCGTCCGCGTCGGATTCAAACCGACGTTTTCCAAAACGATTTCCGAATTTTCCAAACACGCTGCTGCGACGATAAAAAACGCCGCCGAAGAAATATCCGAAGGAACATTCAAATCTTTCGCAATCAATTTCGATTTTCCGTCAATTGAAACCTGATGGACAAATCCATCTTCAACTTCGATAAACTTTTCTTCAATCTCCGCACCCAAATATCGCAACATCAATTCCGTGTGATTTCTCGAACTAGGCAAATTGACTTTGGACTTTGGACTTTGGACTTTGGACTCGCCCAAAGCATTCAAACCTGCTAACAAAACACAAGATTTCACTTGTGCGCTTGAAACGGGAAGGTCGTAAGAAATGGCTTCTAGCGGATTTTTGCCAAAGATTTTAAGCGGCGCACAAAAGTTTTTCGCTTCGATTTTCGCGCCCATTTTTGTTAAAGGTTCGATAATTCGCTTCATCGGACGCTTTGATAAACTCTCATCGCCGACCAAAATCGTATCAAAACTTTGTCCAGCTAAAACGCCCGCCAATAATCGCATTGTCGTTCCGCTATTGCCGCAATCTAAGTTTTTAGTTGGTTTTTGAAAACCCTTTTTGCCAACACCTTTGACAAACACAGTTGAATTTTCTTGTGTGATTTCCACGCCGAGATTTCTCAGACAATCAAGCGTCGAAGCGCAATCTGCGCTGGTCGCAAAGTTTTCGATGCGCGTTTCGCCTTCCGCCATTGCCGAAAGAATCGCGGCACGATGCGAAATTGATTTGTCGCCGGGTAATTTTATTTTTCCACGCAAAAAATCGGTGGATTGCATTTTCATAAAAAGATTTTACACTATTGCAAAGCAAAAATTGATTATACTAATTTTAACGTATGAAATCGCTTAAACTTCATATCAAAACTGCGTTGCTTGCTTCGGCAGTTACACTTGTCGCGTTAATTGTCGCGTTACTGTTGATTAGTGTGCGCGTTGCCAACCAATTTCGGAATGAGCAAAAACATCTTGCCCAACTGGAAGCCGCTAATTTAGCCGAACATCTCTCGCTTTTTCCCGCCCAAATTGATGAAGAAGATTTGGAACGCTTGACAAACCTCGTGAGCGGTTCGCGTCCTAATCTTGTAACTGTGCGTGTTTGGAAGTATGATGGCGCGGATTTTGAAGTAAAAGCCGCGTCTGACGATAGTTCGTCGCTTGAAGATATTCCTGACGAAACCAAAAATGCTCTGCGAAAAGATTTGGTGTCGGAAGTAGTCAATCAATCAACCACAAAAATAGACGAATCGCTTTTTCGTATTTTCGCGCCCATCATTGTTAAAAATCGTGTTAATGGTGCGGTCGAAGTCGTTGAAAAACTCGACACGGTTTCAAATGTCGCGCTTCGTTATGCTTTAAATTTATCGTGGATTGCGATTGCCACCATTTTGCTGATGACGGCGGCATTTTATCTGCTTTTTCAAAGTGTAGTTTATCGTCCGCTGGAAAAATTATTGGCGGCAATGGACAAAGCCAAAACGGGAAATTTGGTAGTTGAGATTGTTGAGAAAGAAAAACTCGACGAATTCGGATTATTGTCCAACGAATTTAATTCGATGATGTCGCAAATCCACGAAATGACAACTGAACGTAAAAAGCAAAACGAAATTTTACGAGGAAAAGTGCAGGAAGCAACTTTTGCGCTTTCGACCAAAAACGAACAACTTGAAACCGCTAATCTTGAACTTTTTCGCGCCGCCCGACAAATGAGCGAGCTGGAACGTCTCGCCGCGGCGGGACAAACCGCCGCGCAATTTGCTCACGAAGTCGGCACGCCACTCAATTTAATCAGTGGTCACGTCCAGCTTTTGCAAAATTCCTTACCCGCCGATTCTAAAGATGCAATGCGCCTAAAAACAATTTCGGCGCAAATCGAACGCATCGAAAAAATCGTCCGCGAAATGCTCGACCGCGCCCGTTTTGGCGTGTCAGAGCAAAACCCTTTAAATCTAAATGATGTTTTGAACAAGATTTTTGACGCAGTTGAACCGACTTTGCAGGAATCAAAAGTCGAACTCGTTAAGAATTTAGATGCAAATCTGCCGAATATTTTGGGCGATGCCGAAGGATTACAGCAGATTTTCTTAAATCTTGTCAAAAATGCTTTGGACGCAATGCCCGAAGGCGGAAAATTGGAAGTTTCGACATCGTGTTCACACAATAAAGTTTTAGTTGAATTTGCCGACAATGGCGTTGGAATGAGCGAAGAAGTCCGCAAACATATTTTTCAGCCGCTTTTTACGACGAAGGAACGCGGACATGGAACGGGTTTAGGCTTGGTTGTTGTCAAACAAATTATGCAAAATCACGAAGCCGAAATCGAAGTCGAAAGCGAATCTGCAAAAGGCACGAAAGTTAAATTATTCTTTTCGGAAAAATCTATTTTAACCCAAGTTGCCAATTATGAAAAAAAAGAGATTTTGCCTACGAAACATACGAATTAAACGAAAAAAGTCAAAAAAATCATTTTTATTTTCGTGTTTTTAGTGTGTTTCGTAGGCAAATTTGGTAGCTACCTACTTGACGCAAGACAAAGTAAAATCTATATTTTTTGCGTATGCACATCCGAAAATACTTTACTGCTCTCTGGGAGAATTGGCTAACTCTTATGAGCGGTATTGCATCTATCATCCTTGCGTTTGTGGTTGCCTTGTTTTTTCCTGTTGCAGATGTTAGCACAAATAGGTTGTTGCTAAGTAGTGCTACAGTAGCGTGTTTCATTATTTCATCTTATCGAGTTTGGGCTAATGAACATAAGAAAAGTCTGGCACTTGAAAATCGGATAGCTGAACTTATAGCTGAACATAAAGAGCAAAACAAACCCGTTCTTCAAATAGTGGAAAAACAACTTGAAACATCTTTACTCAACCAAAAACTAACTACTTAGGAGTTACGCAGTTGAACGGTTATTTGATAAAACTAAAGTATGAATCCGCCAAAAGTCAGGGACGAAGATTACATTAACTTTATTATTGCTACGCCGCGCACTGTTACCGCTACCGAAGCCTCGTTGTGCCAGCCTGA
>JANOXW010000624.1:0-2701 GCA_031418635.1 Acidobacteriota bacterium | reverse complement strand
AAATAATCAATAGCCGCAAAAGTATTTTGCCTTGTCGCCAACGGCGACGAACATTATAGCGTAGGGTGAAATGAGCGCGAGCGAATGAAACCCTACGTCAGTTTCATCATCCAATCGCTCGCCGAAGGTGAGCAACAAGCGAAGATTGTTCGACACTTTCAGCGTCGGATGATTCGATTCGCACGTCGTAGGGTTACGGCGCAACGCCTGCACCCTACGCTATATTGTTGGTCATCTTCGATGACAAAAACAGTAATTGCGTAAGACGAGTAAATAATCAATAGCCGCAAAAAGGCACAAAACTCACAAAATATTTTACCGACTTCTGCTGATTTTTTTTGAGTGTTTTGTGCCTTTTCGTGGCTATTTCTAAACTTTGATAAAAATCCGTTTGCGATAGAGCAACCACATCAGAAACAGCCACAGGAAAATGTAGCTAATTGCATACATCAAAGAGGCATTTATCGGCGTAGCAAACAGCAGAAAAACACTGTCAAAAATCCATTTTTGCAGAGAGATTTGCGTGCCTTCCGCGCCCGTAACTTTGATAACGCCCATAATTCGCGCCAGCAAACCCGAAAAAACAAAAAGCGCAAGTGCGTTGACACCGAAAATCACGAACGGCTTTGTCCATTTTTTGTAGCCTTTGATGTCAACTAACCAATAGCAAAAACCCAGCAAACACAGCGCGATTCCCGTAGTATAGACGACGTAGGAACTTGTCCACAACGATTTGTTAATCGGGAAAAAGAAATGCCAGCACCAACCGATTGCCGTTAGAACGATGCCGAAAAAAAACATTCCGCTGACTTTTTCTAAATCGGTGCGCGTGGTTTTCAGCCAAAGTCCGGTCAAAACGCCGGAAATCGTCGTTACAATCGCGGGAATTGTCGAAAGAATTCCTTCGGGATCAAAAACTTTAGCGGAACGCCAGATATGATTTTCGGTAAAAATCGTGCGGTCAATGAACGCGGCGAGATTGCAGGCTTTGTCGTCAATCGTCATAACGTCGCAGTTCGGCACGGGAATTGTCGTCATTAGAATCCAATAAACTAACAGTAAGGCAATGCCGATAATAGTTTGTTGTTTCCAGTTTGTATGAATAAAAATCAGGGACGCGACCAGATAGCAAACGGCGATTCGCTGTAAAACGCCCGGAATTCTGAGCATTGCAAAATCGTAATAAGGAAAACCGCTAAGAAAAAGTCCGAGCAGAAAAATCAAAAGAGCGCGGCGAAGTATTTTTAGATATACGTCTTTGGTAATGCCTTTCTCGACTCTTTTGCCAAGCCCGAACGGAATGGCAATGCCGACAATGAACAGGAAAAACGGAAAAATAAAATCCGTCGGTGTCCAACCGTGCCATTCGGCGTGTTCCAGCGGCGAATAAATCGCGCCCCAAGTTCCCGGATTATTGACCAAAACCATTCCCGCGATGGTCATTCCGCGAAATACATCCAACGAAAGCAAACGGTTTTGTGTAATTTCAGTTGTCATTTTTTCAAACGCATTCTAACAGCAAAATCCACTTTTCGCCAGACTACTCAAAAACTGAAGTGTTTTAATCTTGTAATGCTATACTTTATCAGGTTTCAAAAACGACCCTTTTTGAAACACAAGAAAGAAATTAAAAATGAAAAATAAAATATCTATTAAAAACATCTTACCTATTTTATATGCTATTCTTCTTGCTTTTTCATTTTATTTAGACTTTTATGATTTTCTTTTCTGTTTGTCATTACCTTGGAGTATTTTTACATCATTTATATTTATCCTTGTTCATTCACACTCTAGTTCAAATTATTTCGGTTACTGGACAATTACAGGAGGAATTTTGAACTTAGTCATTTGGATGTGTGTTTTAATGATTCGTGCCAACAATCCGCCAACTTCTAACAATAAACCTGATTATTAGAATGGTTTCAAAAACGTCACTTTTTGACATTCTTTTCCCGCGAAATTAAAAGCTAATAAAACACAGCTTAAACTTGCGGTTTCGTGTCATCAACCATCACACATTACCTATGAAATTCGTTCTACGACCGATGTAATCATCTCTACGACGGATGTAATTGCTTCTACGACCGATGTAATTATGTCTGCGCCATTGGGAATTATAGCTACGCCATCGGGAATTATGTCTGCGACCAACGGAATTATGTCTGCGCCATCGGGAATATTCACTGCCGAAAGTTTTTATTTGGGAAAATACTCACGCCAACGCTCATCAACCAACTCTGCAATATCTTCGCGCACTTCGACTTCCGCCGGATACCACGGTTTCATTCGCGCATCAATAACCATCGGCGCACGGTAAGTTATATGATTGTTCACGACATTGGTTTCTTTAGCGTAAATATCGGTTGAAGGATTAAACCGCGTCCACGTCGCCCACAGGAATTTGTCGGTTGATTTGGCAAAATCCGCCGAATCGTGCAGGACAATTAACTGCCAATCATCAAACTTACCCGACGCGGCAATTTGTTCGCCGAGATGTTCATTTTCCGCGTAATTTTCGCCTTCCAAAACCAGACAGCCACCACAAAAAACTTCAGCGCATTTAATATTGTTCGGTAATTCACCCGAAAATTCGCGCTTTAGTTCCCTTTTCGCTTCGCCGACACCGACAAGCATCGCTTTTGAGCCATGATTGATCTTGCCCGAAGCGTAATCGAGCGTGTCAAATGATGTGCGGTCAAAG
>JANOXW010000623.1:0-4492 GCA_031418635.1 Acidobacteriota bacterium | reverse complement strand
GCAGGAAGATTTCTACAAAGAATCCATGTATCCGGGTTTCAAATACAACGGCAATAAGTGGGGAATGACGATTGATCTGAACTCCTGTGTCGGTTGCAATGCTTGTGTGATTGCCTGTCAATCGGAAAATAATATTCCGGTTGTTGGCAAGGAACAAATTGAGCGAAGCCGCGAAATGCACTGGATGAGAATTGACGCTTATTACAGCGGCGCGGATATGAATAATCCTGACGGACCGCATTTTCAGCCGGTTTTGTGTCAGCAATGCGAACAAGCCCCGTGCGAAGTGGTCTGTCCGGTTCACGCGACGGTTCATAGTGCCGAAGGTTTAAACGATATGGTTTATAACCGTTGCATCGGAACGCGCTATTGCTCGAATAACTGTCCGTATAAAGTCCGACGCTTTAATTTTTTGCTTTATCAAGATTGGAATACGCCGCAGTATAAATTGATGCGAAACCCGGAAGTTACGATTCGCAGTCGTGGTGTGATGGAAAAATGCACTTATTGCACACAGCGCATCGCGTCGGCGCGAATCGAAGCCGAAAAAGACCAACGCCACATCCGCGATGGCGAAATCGTAACCGCGTGTCAGGCAGTTTGTCCGGCGGACGCGATTGTTTTTGGCGATTTGAATGACGCAAATAGTCAGGTTGTCAAACTAAAAAATGACCATCGCAATTATAATTTGCTCAACGAATTGAACACCCAACCGCGCACTACTTATTTGGCGGCTTTGAAAAATCAAAATAAAGAAATGCCGGATTATAAAACGCCGAAAGTTGAAGAATCGAAGGACGCAAAAACGACGGAAGCGGGACATTAGTTTTAGGTAAATAGCTATGCAAAAGGTAGAAGAAATTCAAAGGCAAGACCTGGAAGAGGTTAAAAAAAGAATCTATCCGCCGATGGTTGAAGGCGAACATACTTTTGCCACGGCAACGGATAGAATCAGCGATTTAACGCTGAAAAAGAAAACTCCCTTTGGTTGGTTTATCGGATTTGCCATCGGGTTTATCGTCTTGCAGGTTTTCATGATAACGGTAACGTATCTGGTAACTACCGGTATCGGAATTTTTGGAACGAACCAGCCAGTTGGTTGGGCATTTCCGATTATAAACTTCGTTTGGTGGATTGGTATCGGACACGCCGGAACTTTGATTTCGGCGATTTTGCTACTTCTCAATCAAAAATGGCGGACTTCAATCAACCGTTTTGCCGAAGCCATGACGTTGTTCGCCGTCGCCTGCGCGGGTGTCTATCCGCTTCTGCATACAGGTCGTCCGTGGCTCGCTTTTTGGATGTTTCCGTATCCGAACACGATGGGGATGTGGCCCCAATTTCGCAGTCCGTTGATTTGGGACGTTTTCGCGGTTTCGACCTACGCGACGGTTTCGCTTTTGTTTTGGTATGTCGGTTTGATTCCCGATATTGCCACATTGCGCGACCGGGCGAAAAACAAGTATTTTAGAATCGCTTACGGTATGCTTTCGCTTGGTTGGCGTGGTTCAGCACGGCATTGGCATCGTTACGAAATTATCTATTTGCTTTTAGCGGGACTTTCTACGCCGTTGGTTTTATCGGTTCACTCGATTGTTAGTTTCGACTTTTCGGTGTCGCAAGTTCCGGGTTGGCACGCGACGATTTTCCCGCCGTATTTCGTGGCGGGCGCGATTTTTGCGGGTTTTGCAATGGTTTTGATTCTCTGTATTCCGCTTCGCGCTTGGTATAATTTGAAGGACTTTATTACCGACACGCACCTTGTTTATATGGGCAAAGTGATGTTGGCAACGGGTTTAATCGTTTGTTACGGTTACGCCATGGAATTGTTTTTCGGTTGGTATAGTGCCGGTGAATATGAAGTCTTTATGATCAGAAACCGTATTTGGACAGGTCCTTATTGGTGGTTTTATTGGCTTTTGATTTTGTGCAACGGTGTTTCGATTCAATTTTTGTGGTTCAAGCGTTTTCGTGAAAGCGCGTTTTGGCTGTTTATCATTTCTTTGGTTGTCAGCGTCGGAATGTGGTTGGAGCGATTTGTCATTATCGTAACGAGTTTGCATCGGGACTTTCTGCCGTCTTCGTGGGCGATGTATTCGCCTACGATTTGGGATTGGTCAATGTTTATCGGCACGATGGGATTATTCGTAACTTTGATTTTCCTGTTTGTCCGATTTTTGCCCGTGATTTCGATTTTCGAGGTGCGAACGCTTTTGCCCGAAGCTAATGTTCACGGACATCAGGAAGATTTTGAAGAAAATGTTAACGAAGTGCAAAGAGGAATCAAAGGCAAAAGTAAAAATTAAAAAGGCAAGAGTGAAAACTAAGAAATATTGGTAGTATTGAAATTGCAATCAGCCGTGCTTGTCCGCTTTTGGAATTTTGGGCAACTCACCCATGTCAAGCCGATTGCCAACTTGGACGGCTGATTGCAAGCGATAAAAAAGTTATGGACAGAAAAATCTACGGATTATTAGCCGAATTTGATACACCGACGCAGATGGTTGATGCGGCGCGGAAGGTGCGCGATGCGGGTTTCACCAAAACCGACGCTTTTTCACCGTTTCCGCTACACGAAATTGACGAAGCTCTCGGCATTAAAAAAAGCATCTTGCCGTTTTTGGTATTAGGCGGCGGAGTTGTGGGGTTATTAACCGGCTTAGGACTGACTTATTTTGTCCATGTGCTTGAATATCCGATTATTGTCGGTGGTCGTCCATTTTTTAGTCTGCCTTCGTTTATTCCGCCGATGTATGAGTTGACAATTTTGTTTGCGGCATTCACCGCGGTTTTCGGAATGATTTTATTAAATGGCTTGCCGCAACCATATCATCCGGTTTTTAATGTTCCGCGTTTTGCACTTGCAACGAGAGAGAAATTTTTCTTATTGATTGAAACAAAAGACCCGAATTTTGATTACGAGGGAACAAAAAGTTTTATGGAAAGTCTGAATCCGCAGGAGGTCTTTGATGTTGAGGAATAAGTCCAAAGTCCAAAGTCCAAAGTCCAAAGTTGGTAAGCCTGTAATTTACTGCTTACTGCTAACTGCCTTCTGCTTACTCGCCGTCGGTTGCCGTTATGATATGCAAGATCAACCGCGTTATAAAGCCTTCAAAAAGAGCGAGTTTTTCAGCGACGACAAAGCGATGAGAGAGCTACCCGAAGGAACGGTAGCGCGTGGTTTTCTGCGCGAGAACAAGGCTTTTTATACCGGTAAGAAAGAAACTGCGGGAACGGTTGCGCCGTCTGAAACTACAACGGATTCTACGGGAAATACGGTTGTTTCGAGTTTTCCAGACGCGATTGAAGAGTTTCCGTTGCCGGTTACTAAAGAATTACTTGACCGTGGCGAACAACGATACAAGGTTTTCTGCATCGTTTGTCACGGTCCGGTTGGAAATGGCGATGGAATGGTTGTTCGACGTGGATTTTCAAAACCGCCAACCTATCACGATGACCGTTTGCGAAATGCGCCGGTCGGACATTTCTACGATGTTATGACCAACGGTTGGGGCAAGATGAGTAGTTATGCTTCGCAAATTCCGCCGGCAGATCGGTGGGCGATTGTGGCTTATATTCGGGCGTTACAAATCAGTCAAAATGCCAATGGAATGAGTCCGTTACCGATGGCGAAAACGACAACTACGCCGAATGAAAATACCCAAGGAGGAGCGAAATAATATGATAAATGCGAAATTTGACGCTTCTGATTTTCAAGCACCGGCAGATGTCAGTCGGTGGCGCACACTGGCACTTGGCGTTGGCGGCATTTTTACGATTATTTGGATAATCGGTTGTTTTTTTAATGTCGAACAAGGCTTGCGTTCGTGGTTGTTAGGCTTTATTTTTTGGGGCGGAATCGGTTTTGGAAGTATCGGAATCTTACTTCTGCAATATCTGACAGGCGGCGCGTGGGGCGTAGTTATTCGCCGCTTTGTCGAGGCTGGCTCACGCACTTTACCGATTATTTTTATTCTGTTTTTGCCAATTTTAGTTGGCGTTTCCTCGATTTATGAATGGACGCATTTGATAGGAACAGACGACAAAATCGTGAATTGGCGACAACCATATCTAAGTGTCGGTTGGTGGCAATTTCGCGCCGTTTTGTATTTTGTTTTGTTCGGTGTAATGGCTTATTTGCTCAACAAGTGGTCGCTTCAGCAAGATAAGACGACAAACTACGATGATTCGGCAAAATTATTGGGAGATTCGACGGCGTTTTCAGGTCCGACGATGGTTTTCTTTGTGCTAGTTGTTAGTTTTGCCGCGATTGATTGGGTGATGACACTTGACCCACATTGGTATTCGACGATGTGGGGATTTCTGTATGTCGCTGGTTGGGCATTGAGTTGTTTCTGCTTTATGGTAGCGGTAATGGCGGGACTTGCCGACAAATCGCCGATGAATCGCGTTTTAGGCAAACGTCATTTTCACGACATCGGCAAATTGATGTTAGCGTTGGTGATGGTTTGGGCGTATTTCAATTTTTCGC
>JANOXW010000622.1:0-8751 GCA_031418635.1 Acidobacteriota bacterium | reverse complement strand
GTCCTGTGGCGAAGCCGGTGGGGCATCGTCGCAATAGCGCGCGGCGAGGTTGGTTACATAGGTCAGCGCCTCGACGCTTCTCTTGAATTGATGGGGGAAGGCCGCCGCCAGCGCCGTCGCAATTTCGCCGAGTGATGCCTTGCCGTCGATTAGCGACAGGCAATGGCGGTCCACTGCGTGACCCGGCGATGCCGCCGGGACAAAATTGGACGCGCACAATAAAGAAAAAGAAATCATCTTACAGCAAGGTTTTGCCGAGGAATTTAACTTTCGCCAAACATATTATTTGCGTGATCCATTTGACAAAATTTTTATTTCCTACTCGCTTTCGATGTTTCCCAAGTGGCAGGAAGCACTCACAAACGCAGTTGAAAATCTCAAGCCGAACGGCGATCTATACATTATTGATTTTTGGGACGGCACGGGGTTGCCCGGTTGGTTAATTAGTCTGCGTACGTGGTGGCTTGGACTGTTCAAAGTTTATTATCGTCCAGAATTTTTAGAGTTTTTAAAAGAGATGCACAGTGAAGGCAAAGGAAATTATACCGTCCAAGCGGTCGGAACAAATTACGCATTTATCGCGCATTTTCGGAAAAATTAAATGTTAAACGCAATCATCAAATGGTCTCTGCAAAACCGGCTCATCATTGTCGCTATGGCGGCACTACTCGTCGTCTGGGGATCTTACGTCGCAATAAATCTGCCGGTTGACGTTTTGCCTGACCTCAACAAACCAACCATCACGATTTTGACTGAAGCCAATGGTCTCGCGCCCGAAGAAGTTGAAACACTCGTTTCCTTCCCGATTGAAACCGCTATGAACGGCGTTCCGGGTGTCTCGCGCGTGCGGTCACAAAGCGGCATCGGACTCTCGGTGATTTATGTCGAATTTAATTGGGGGACGGACGTTTACCGCAACCGTCAACTCGTTACTGAAAAACTCGCACAAGCCAAGGAAAGTTTGCCGACGGAAATAACGCCGACGCTCGCACCAATATCTTCAATTATGGGCGAGATTATGCTCGTTTCCGTCAAGTCGAAATCGGGCAAAACCAATGCGCTTGATGTTCGCACGTTAGCTGATTGGACGATTCGTCCGCGTCTTTTAACGCTTCAGGGCATCGCGCAAGTTACCAACATCGGCGGCGGTGTCAAGCAATATCAAGTTTTAGTTACGCCCGAAAAACTCAAGCAATTCAGCTTGTCAATCGAAGAAATCGCGTCCGCGCTCGAAAAATCAAACAGCAACACGACGGGCGGTTTTGTGGACGCACAATCGCAGGAATATTTGGTCAGAAATTTGGCGCGTTTCTATTCGGTTGACGAATTGAAAAACACGGTCGTCTCTTATCGCAACAACACGCCGATAAAAGTTGGCGATGTGGCAGATGTCGAATTCGGCGCAAAAATCAAGCGCGGCGATGCGGGTTCAAACGGAACTGCTGCCGTGATTATGTCAATTCAAAAACAGCCGGGCGCGTCCACGCTGGAGTTGACGAAAAAAATTGATACTGCGCTCAAAGAATTGCAGACGAGTTTGCCAGACGACATCGAAGTCAACGCCAATCTTTTTCGGCAGGCAAATTTTATTGAAACATCTATCTCGAACGTCCTCGAAGCCTTGCGCGACGGCGCGATTTTGGTCGTCATCGTTCTATTTTTGTTTCTGCTTAATTTTCGCACAACATTTATCACGTTGACGGCGATTCCGCTGTCGTTTGTCGTTACGTTTCTGATGCTCAAAGCCTTCGATATTTCAATAAATACGATGACTTTGGGCGGTTTAGCCGTTGCTATCGGCGAACTCGTGGACGATGCGATTGTGGACATTGAAAACATTTTCCGCCGATTGCGCGAAAACCGACAACTCGAAAATCCACGTCCTTCGTTGGAAGTCATTTATCACGCATCTTTGGAGATTCGCTCATCAATTGTCTATGCCACGATTATCGTTGCGCTTGTTTTTATTCCGCTTTTCGCGCTCTCCGGCGTAGAAGGCAAACTGCTTGCACCGCTTGGTTTAGCATATATTACCGCGCTAATTGCTTCATTGTTCGTCAGTTTAACAGTAACGCCCGTTTTGGCTTCATACTTATTAAATCCAAAATCCAAAATCCAGAATCCAGAATCGGAAGACGGCTTTTTAGTGCGATTTTTGAAAAAATGGGATGAGAAATTGCTTCATCGCACATTGCGTCATCCGTGGTTGGTCATCGTTGGCGCAAGCGTTTTGTTTTTAATGGCAATCTCGACTTTGCCCTTTGTCGGCACGTCGTTTTTACCCGAATTTAACGAAGGAACGCTGACCGTCAACATTTTGGCAGAACCCGGAACTTCGCTTTCAGAAAGTAGCCGCATCGGGCAAATTGCCGAAAAACTTCTGCTCGAAATACCTGAAATAATCTCAACCGGACGACGCACCGGACGCGCCGAAATGGACGAACACGCCGAAGGTGTTCATTACACGGAAATTGATGTGGATTTGAAAAAAGACGGGCGTGAGCGTGAAGAAGTTCTCCACGATATCCGGGACAAACTCGCTCTAATTCCGGGCGTTACGTCAAACGTCGGACAGCCGATTTCGCATCGCATTGACCATTTACAATCGGGAGTCCGGGCGCAAATCGCCGTCAAACTTTTCGGCGACAATCTACAAACTCTGCGCTCAAAAGCCGAAGAGATCCGCAACGTAATGGAAGCCGTGCCGGGCGCAACCGACGTTTTGATCGAAAAACAGGTTCTGATTCCGCAGATTCGCTTTAATGTTGACCGCGCCCGCGCCGCCCAATACGGACTCAGACCGGGCGAAGTTTCGGAAACTCTGGAAACCGCGCTCAACGGCAAAGTCGTGTCCGAAGCCGTCGAGGGTCAACGCCGTTTTGATGTCGTCGTCCGCTTTTCGGACGAAGCGCGAAACAATCTCGACGCTTTGCAAAATGCGACGATTGACACGCCGAACGGAACACAAATTCCCGTTTCCGCCATTGCGACAATCGAAAATCTGCCCGGTCCGAATCAGGTTTTGCGTGAAAACACCCAACGCCGAATCGTTATTCAGGCAAACACCGCCGGACGCGATTTAGGTTCGGTAGTCGGCGATATGCGCTCCCGAATCGCCGCCCAAGTTCAACTTCCCGAAGGTTATTTTGTCGAATACGGCGGACAATTCGAGGCGCAACAAGAAGCGACACGCACACTTTCGCTTTTGACAATTTTTTCGCTCATCGCCATCTTTTTTATTCTGCTCAAAGCCCTCGGCGATTGGCGCAGTGCGTTGCAAGTGATGATAAATATTCCGCTTGCGCTGATTGGTGCGATTGCCGCGTTATTATTGACCGGCGGCGTGTTTTCGATTGCCACGCTCGTCGGTTTTATCTCGCTTGTCGGCATCACTTCGCGCAACGGGATTATGATGATTTCGCATTATCTGCATTTGATCCGCGAAGAAGGCGAAGATTTTACCGAAGAAATGATTGTTCGCGGTTCGTTGGAAAGATTAGTCCCGGTTTTGATGACTGCGCTAACCGCCGGATTATCGCTTGTTCCGTTAGCGATTGCCGCCGGACAGCCGGGCAAAGAGATTTTGCATCCGTTGGCGGTTGTGATGTTAGGCGGGATTTTAACGTCAACTCTGCTCGACCAAATCGTAACTCCGGCAGTATTTTATAAATTTGGCAAACCGATAGCAGAAAGAATGATTGCGACACGCGAATCTAGAACATCAGACACTAAAAATATGTTTGGCGAATAGGTTTTATTTTCGCAGAAGAAAAACTTGAGTAAAATAATATGATTCGTCCGCACTAACGGCGATTCCGACAGCCGATTCTTTCCAGCGATTATTCAAGATATTTTCGCGGTGCGATGGTGATTTAAACCAACCTTCAACTGCGATTTCCAGCGGATTTTCATAGCCTAGACTATAAGCGATATTTTCACCAATCGCCCGCCATTTGCTCAAACCAATCGCATCAGCGCGGTCATTAACCATTGTTCCATCAAGTCCGGCGTGGTTAAAAAACTTGTGGCTTGCCATATTTTCCGAATGAAGCCGGGCGATTTTGGCGCAATCATTATTCCAAATCAAAGACTCTAAACCAATTTCAATTCGTTTTTGATTGGTTAGTTCAAAGCCTTGCTTTTCAAGATTGGCGATGGTCGTTGAATTGATGTTTGAGGTTTCTCTGTAAATTCGCGGACGAATCAGTGCGGCATTTTTAACATCATCATCGCGCACCAATGGGCTGATTTGTGCAAAAATACCGATTGAAAATATAAATAAAAAAGAAAAACTAACGAGAAAAGACTTGTATTTCATTAACAACCTCACTTCGGAAATCTGACCATCTCGAAAATTCGAGATTCACGATTTTGCGCCTTCCGCATCGCTGCGGAGTTGCCTTTATCGGTTAAGGTTTGGATAAGTGTTGATACTTACCCACGGTTTTATAGCTGGAAATTTCAACAAATTTACCAATCTATAAAAATTATCAATGTGTTTTGTCTTCCAAAAATTTTATTTGAACTACGTCAATGCCGGTTATTTATTTTTGCTGATTTTGCAAAATCTTCATAAACGAGCCGGAACGCAGTTCTTCGAGCGTCAGACTCGTCAAATTTTGTGCTTCTTGCTCGGTTAGAGCGCGACAATTGATGGCGCGAAGGAAATAATTAAGCAAGCCTTGTCCGGTTGCCGCGTCGTCGAAAACATCGCCGACGAGCGTGGCTTGCGCCGCCTTTGCGACAAAATTGCTGAGACGTTCGCTCGCTGCGTCTAAACCTTCGAGAAAAAAAGTATAAACGGCGGCATAGCGCGTCGGTAGTTGCGCCGGATGCAAATCCCAACCTTGATAAAAAGCGTTTTCGAGCGAATGTCGAATGTGTTCGTAATGAAGTTTCCAAGCACGGTGAACGACTGCGATATTTTCGGCTTTTTGTTCTTCGGTAAGTTCGCCTCGATGTGGTGCAACGGGCATAATATTGGTTGCGCCGTCTGACAACCAAATTCCTGTGCCGCCAAATGAAACCTGCATCATACTTCGCGCAAAATCGCACGCCGGATGAAGCATATTTTGATACGCGGCGGTGATACTGCAACTCGCCGTGTAATCATAAGTGCCGAAATGTGCGGCAATGCAACGTCCGCGGGCGGCTTCGAGCAAATTTGGCAGATTTATTTCGCCGTTTGCGTCAATGATAGATTGCGTCGTTTCAATCATCATCTCCATTTTGAGCGAATTTGGCGGCAGATTTAGTTTCGGCTCTAACAAATCGAAAATATCGGCAAGCGTGGCGACTTGTTTGGGCGAAACAATTTTCGGTAATGTAACGACAAAATTTTCGGGCAAACGTCCGCCGGTTGCTTGCGTCAGCGTTGTCAAAAATATGTCGAGCGTGCGAATGCTTCGAGCGTGCAATTCTTCGGAAAATGTTTTGATGCGAATGCCGATAAACGGCGGCAAAGTCCCGTTTTCCAGACCTTTAGCAACTTCTTGTGCGGCGGTGACGGCGTGTCCGTCTTCTTCCGCATCGGGGCGCGTGCCGTAGCCGTCTTCAAAATCAATCCGAAAATCTTCGACCGGCTCACGCCTGATTTTTTCTAAAACCCGCGCATAAATTGTTTCTGCCAAATTATCCGGCAATTCGAGAACTTGCGCGAAAGTGTTTGCGTCCGGCGCGTAGATTTCAAACGAGCGCACAGCCAAACTTCCAAGACGCGGTGCGGTGTCCGATTTGAAAAGATGTGCGCCACCATAGACAGTATGAACCGGCTGACGGCGACCTGATTCGCCCGGATAACGCATCGCAAAAGCAGAATGCGACGACTTCAAAGATTGCGTAATTTCCTGCATTGATGATTCGGAAAGTGTTGTTTTCATAACGATATTTTGGATACTTTAACGACTCAAACGCGCTTCGATTAAGCCGTGCGGTTCGTCCGTTGGGAGAAAGATTCGATTGTCGTTTTCCAAACCGAAGCGCGAAACGTCCACCGGCAAATAATGGATGTTTGGGAGTGAAAATGATATTTCCGCGATGTCGGGAAAAGTTTCCAAAACCGCTTCGCCCATCGCATAAAGCGTGTGTTGCACCGAAAGACTGTCGTGGGCGGCGAAAGTTTCGATAATTGATTGTCGTGTATTGCGCCAGATTTCGCCCGTCGCCGCGTCCGCATTCTCATAACGCCAAGTTGCTTTGATGGACGTGGCAAAAACTCGGTCGGTCGTTTCGGGCAAAGTCGTATATTGGTCTTTAATAAAGCCGACAAATCCTGATTTTGTCGTTTTCAAAACTATCAAATCTTCAACGCCGGATTCAACCGTTACATCGTCGCGTGTCGCGCTAACTTTCGTCGTGCGCTGTTCATTACTGCCTTTTATGAAAGAATGCGGATGCGGTTCGCTGTCGCCGAGTCGCGTCCAGAGGTGTTCGATAATTTCGATGATAACTCGCGTAACTTGCGGATTATTTGTCAGAAAATGTTCCGAAAGACGCTTTGCAAAAGTCTCGATTTCTTCAATTTCCGTTGTTTGATGTGCCAGCGCATAAACCGTGTTCTTCATCGTGTCGGTCGGCAAACAAAGACTGTTATTGCCGACAGTATGAATTTCGTCGAAATCGCCTTCAAGCGCAATCTTAACGGTCGTTTCTTGAATCTCGTGCCGCTCGCCTTTTCGCGCAACTTTCAATAAACGCACCCGCGATTTGCCGTAATTATCGTGAACTATTTTAACTGACATAATTTGATTTTGGATTTTAGATTTTGGATTTTGGATTTATCCTTAATCTAAAATTACCTTTATTTAACTTCCGCGATAGGTCGAATAACCAAACGGACTCAAAAGAAGCGGAACGTGATAATGTGAAATCGCATCACGCACAACGAACGCCACTGTTATCTGCGGATAAAAACCTTCGATTTGCTGTCGCGCAAAATAAGTTTCGGTGTCAAAAGTCAGACGATAATTGCCAATCTGCAAAATCTCATCAGACGAAAGCAAATCGCGCAACCGTCCGTCATCATCCGTTTCGCCTTTGCCAATAATTTGCCAACCGTCCGCAGTTTGCCGTTCCAATATAACCGCAACTCCACGCGCCGGAAAGCCCGACGAAACATCCAAAATATGTGTCGTAATTGCGCTCATTTAATTTCCAATAACTTTTTCAGCCTGATTTCCGTTATCTTTCTCTGCTCGTCAGCCGCGATGAAAATTTCTTTATCGGCATCATTACTTAAACGCTCCTGACAAATTTCAAGCATTTCTGCCGCGCTTTTGCCGGTCGCGCAAACAATAAATATAAACCCGAACTTCTTTTCATACAAATAATTAGATTCTTCTAATTCCGTCAGCACGGAATTGTTTGCCGTATTTATGCCGGATTGTTCGCCTTCCGACCATTCCGCCGATTGCGCCGTTGCTTGCGAGACTCTCTTTTTCGCGCCGATTTTCGGATGTGCGCCAAAGGCTTCAAACCAGTCTTCTTCTTCAAGATTTCGCCAAATTTCTTCAGCTTTTTTGAGCAAAGCATCCGCATCGGCAAAAGGTCGCGCCTCAGCCATTTTTTCCGCCCATTTGCTCGAACCGCAACAACTCAGCAAATCGGAAATTGCGGTTTCTTCGGTTGCGTGATTTAATTCTTCCAATTTCTTGCTCATTCGGCAATTCTCCCAAAAAGCCGCAGACGACTCACGCCGCCATCGGGGAAAATATTGAAACGAACGTGCGTTGCAACGCCGCAATCGTTGAGTTTATCAACAAAAATGTGTCGTGTGTGCGCTTGAAGTTTGGCGTTTGGTAAAAGCTCTTGCCAAACAATTTCGTCTGCGTTTGTTCCGTTTCCGACTTCAATCGAACAACTTTCGGGATAATTTCCTTTGAACCACAAAGTATCAACTTCGACGCGCTTAATCGTTCCGGCTGTGCCTAATTTTATGACGCACCAATCGTTACCTTCGCCGCGCCGCCGCTTGCTTTCCCAACCGTCGCTCATATCTGCGGCGCGTCCGGGCATAATCAAATTGTGCTTGTTTCCGAAAAACATATCGCTCGCCGTCAAAACCGTTCCGCCGTGTTCCGCCGCCGCCAAATCAATTTCACTATTTCGACTTTTCAACGCTTCCCAATCCGGGCAAACTTCGCCAAAAACACGAAACCGCGCCACGCCGCCATCGGGATAAATTTTTAGTTTTAAATGCGTAACTCTGTTTGGAAAATTTATCGCAAAACGATTGTGCGAATCGCCTTCCAATTCCGAAACAGGCAAAATCTCTGTCCATTCTGCATTTGATAAATCTTCAACCGTTGGCTGACCGTCAAACGCGCAAACTTCAATCGAACAATGTGAAGGAAAATTGCCGCGAAAAAAACTCGTGTCCACGACAACGCCTTTAATAACGCCCGCCAAACCCAAACGGATAATGCACCAATCAAATTTCTCATCAAGCCGCGGTGAACGCCGACGGCGCGTTTCCCAACCGTCCATCCATTTGCCCAAATCCGTATATTTGCCCTCAATAAAAATCGCGGCATTCGGCTTGAGCAAATTCTCTTTCGGCGCAAAAAAATCATCATTGGCAAATAAAACTGCGCCATCCAATTTTTCGGAAGCTAAATCAATTAATTCAGTAAAATCCATCATAAAATCCGAGACAGCTAATTTTAAACTTTCAACTGTTATTATTTCGGGTAGTATAGCAGATTCAAAGATTCACAAAGAAATGCAGTAGTCCACCTTGTGTGCAACTTAAAA
>JANOXW010000621.1:0-1883 GCA_031418635.1 Acidobacteriota bacterium | reverse complement strand
TTGGCGATGTTGCACGAAAAAACCAATGGCAATCTGCATCCGCAAGAACAACGCTTGCTTGAGGGTTTGCTTGCCGATTTGCGGATGCAATTCGTTGCTCTGACTCGCGCCACCGAAGAAAAACTAAAGGCGCAAGCCGCGCAAAAATTTTCCGCAAACGATATTCTCGGCAGAAAATAGTTTATTGAGTTTATTGAGTTTGTTGAGTTTATTGAGTAAATCTTTATCTCGACAAACTCGACAAACTCAACAAACTCAACGAACTATGAAACTGACTTTTCTCGGCACAGGCACTTCGACGGGCGTTCCTTCAATCGGGTGCGATTGCGAAACTTGTCAATCAGACGATACGAAAGATAAACGTCTGCGCGTTTCGATATTGATTGAACACGACGGCAAAACGATTTTGGTTGATACTTCGATAGATTTTCGCCAACAAGCTCTGCGCGTTAAATTAAAGCATCTCGACGCGGTTTTGATTACGCATTGCCACGTTGACCACGTTTTCGGCTTGGACGATTTGCGCCCCTTTAATTTTCGTTACGGCGCGATGGGCGTTTATGCCAACGAAATTGCGTGGAAAGATTTGCGGCGCATTTTTCAATATATTTTTCAACCATCGCATTTCGGCGGCGGACTTCCGCAACTGATTCCGCACACGGTTGTCAATCACTCGTCATTTTGTTTCAGCGAAAATCTGACGGTTACGCCGATGGAAGTCATTCACGGCAAATTGCCCGTCGTCGCCTATCGCTTCAACGATTTTGCCTACGCGACGGATTTGAGTTTGATTCCCGAAGATACGCTTGACGGTTTGCGCGATTTGGACGTTTTGGTGCTTGATTGCGTCGGTCTGAAACTGCATGCCACGCATCTCAATCTCGACCGTGCGCTCGAATATATCGAAAAACTCAAACCGAAACGCGCCTTTCTAACACATCTCAATCACAGCATTATGTATGAACGCGATTCCCGGCTTCTGCCCGACAATGTGCAGTTTGCGTTTGATGAGTTAGTTGTTGAAGGATAAAATCATGAAAATCTTTGCCTTAACTTTTATAATTTTTTTAGCATTTTGTAATTGCACAAATGTTCAAACTCAGCAAATTTCCGAAAATAAACCAAAGCCGACACCAACAATAAGTGATATTAATAACGGCGGTGAAGAAATTGGTTATCCAAGATTTACAACTTCGGATAAGCAATATGTAGGTTGTTGGCGTTCAGTGGAAGCGAGCGAAGTTGTAGAATATGAACTAAAGTTTTTCCGACTGACTGAAAAAATAATTCAAACTTCAAAAATGTCAAAGCCGATTGCTTTCAGCGAAGCAGAATCCAACAGCCACAAAGATTATTTCGATTTGCGAACAGAATCTAAAAATGATGATATTCAACCGTATTTGAGTATAAATATGGTAAATAATGATGAAATGACTATTCACGAGTTTGCAACTAAAGAAGATATTTTGGACGATGGAAAGGGTATAAATTATTGGGATGTAAAAAGAGAAAATTGTGAAAAAGTCTTTTCTAAATTCAAGAAATAATTTTTTGATATGAAACTTGAATTCCGCCAAGCACAACGCGAAGATTTAGCAGAAATTGTGAGAATGCTTGCCGATGATTTTCTCGGTGCGACGCGGGAACGATACGAAAATCCTTTGCCTGAAAGTTATGTATAAGCGTTTGAGGAAATTGACGCGGACAAAAATAATGAATTGATTGTAGCGGAAAATGACGGCGAAATTATCGGGACTTTGCAAATCACGTTCACGCCGTCAATCAGTTTTCAAGGCGGCAAACGGGCGACGGTTGAATCCGTCAGAGTTGACGAAAAATATCGCGGACAAGGTATCGGCAAAGAGTTAATGCTGTGGGCAATA
>JANOXW010000620.1:0-3578 GCA_031418635.1 Acidobacteriota bacterium | reverse complement strand
AGTGCGCGGAATCGGTGTCGCGCTCAAAGTCAGAACGTCAACCTTCTTTTTCAACTGCTTTAATTTTTCCTTGTGCGCGACACCAAAACGCTGTTCTTCGTCAACCACAACCAAGCCGATTTTCGGCAATTTGACATCGTTTGATAAAATTCGGTGCGTTCCGATTAAAATATCAACTTCGCCTTTTTCCGATTTAGCGACGACTTCTTTTTGCTCTTTCGGTGAACGAAAGCGCGACAGCAATTCGATGTTGACGGGAAACGCGGCAAAGCGTTGTTTGAACGATTCGGAATGTTGATAAGCAAGAATCGTCGTCGGAGTCAATATCGCCACTTGTTTGCCGTCCATCACGGCTTTGAACGCCGCCCGCATTGCCACTTCCGTTTTGCCGTAACCGACATCACCGACGACAAGTCTGTCCATCGGAATATTGGTTTGCATATCGCTCTTTAAATCTTCAATCGCGGCGGCTTGATCGGGCGTAAGTTGATATGGAAATGCGTCTTCAAACTCTTTTTGCCAGGGCGTATCAGCCGAAAACGCGAAACCTTGCACCATTTTTCTTTCGGCATAAAGACGAAGCAGTTCATCAGCCATATCGCGCATCGCCCGTTTTGCTTTTGCCTTCGTTTTTTGCCAACCGATGCCGCCCAAACGGTCTAAAGTCGCTGTAGTTGCTTCGCCCGACGAATAACGCGAAACTAAGTCCAATCTTTCCACAGGCACAAAAAGTTTAGCGTTTTCGGCATAAATCAAAAGCATAAATTCCCGCGACACACCGCCTGTTTCGAGAACTTGTAAGCCTTCAAACCGTCCGATGCCGTGGTCAACATGGACGACAAAATCGCCCGCTTTCAAATCGCGGAAATCCGACACAAACGCGCTCGTTTTGGTCTTTGGTCTTTGGTCTTTTGTTTTCGGTTTTTGATATTCGTGTTGCGTGGTTTCGCCGAAAACATCGGTTTCGGTTTGAATAATCAAATCAAGCGCGGGAATTTCAAAACCGCTTGATAAATCGCCGACGGGAATTTGAAAGATGAAGGATGAAGGATGAAGGATGAATTTGTCTGCAATATGGCTTTCGATTTCGTATTCGCGCAAAATTTCCGCTAATCTTTCGGCAATTCCGTGCGAATTAACGACAATCAAACGGTTTGCCTTGACGTGAGATTTTATTTCATTCGCAAAGTCTTTAATATTCCCGTGAAATTTGCGCGTTGAGCGTGATTGCAGTTCGATTTCGGTAGAATTTTCGGCAGTTGGAAAAAGAAATAGCGGATTTTGTCCTTTGTCCTTTGTCCTTTGTTTTCAATATGAAATTTGGAATCTGAAATCTGAAATTCTTCGTCTGTTTGCGCCGCAGTTTTGCCTAAAGCGCGAAGTTCGATACGTTTTTGTTTTGCTAATTTTTCGCGTAATTCTTCGACCGACAAAAACAATTCATTCGGTTCTAAACCGATTTCGTCGTGTTTGTTAATTTCGTCAAAACGCTCAGTCAAATTTTCGTAAAAACTTGCCAAAGTTTGCTCGACGATGGTTGGTTCGTCAATGACGAAAACGCAGTTTTGCAGATAATCGAAAATGCTTGCAGTGCGCGGTTTGACAAGCGGAATTAGAAATTCCCAGCCCGAAAAATCTTCACCTTCGACGGCAAAATCGGTGCGGTCTTTTAAGTTTCGGGCAAAGCGTGTGTCGGAAAATCTCTCACGGGCAAAAAACGCCCAATCTTTAAAATCTTGGGCAGTTGCCGCAAATTCGCGCATCGGCGCGATTGAGATTTGCTTTAATTGTTTGGTTGAAAGTTGTGTTTGCGCGTCAAATTCCCGAATCGAATCAACCGTGTCGCCAAAAAATTCTATTCGCACAGGATTTTCCACGTCGGGCGACCAAACATCAATGATTCCGCCGCGCAAACTAAATTCGCCGATGTTTTTTATCGGTTCTTCGCGCACATAACCGCTTGCTGTCAGTTTTTCAAGCAAAACTTCGGGCGCAAAATCGTTGTCGAGTTCTAAAATCGCACCGAGTTCGCGCATTTCGTTGGGCGAACTCGTTTTGGCAATCAAAGATTTCGCCGACACGATGACAAAATTCGGTTGATTGTTTGATAAATTCCAAAACGTCAACGCCCGTTTTTCCAATGTTTCAGCGTGTGGTGAAACGCCCGCGTAAATGTCGCTTTCCATCGAAGGCAGCGTTTCGATTTTGGATTTTGGATTGTGGATTTTGGATTGATTTTCCTCTGAACTTTGAACCGAATTTTGCCAAAAGTTCAAATCACATTCCCACGCTTCCAACTCTGTATTGGTGTCGGCGACGACGACAAAAGTTTTGCTTGTTTCAGTTTGCAGTCGGCTGAGAATAAAGGCGCGGGAAGCGATTGAGGTCAAACCGTTCAGCGAAATAATGCGCGTTCCGCTTTTTATCTCGTCGCGCAGACGTTCAAATTCGGTTTTGGTTTCGGTTGAATAACTCATTTTTTGCTATTTGCTATTTGCTTATTGTAAAAGTTGCGATTTCAATTAACAATCAACAATGACCGATTATCAAAATTTCATCATTGGTTTATAATTTGCTTTTATCAACTGAAAAATTTATGTCTATTGCAAACACATCATCGCAAACCATTTTTGAAGCGGGAATTATCGAATCGAACGACCAAACAATAGCGCGTGTCGAGCATTTGAAACATCTCGAAACATTAGTTGGAAATTCTTATCCGAACAAATACGAACGCTCAAATATCACGGGCAAGGAAGATACGATTTCAAACATTTTAGCTTTTGAATCGGTTACGAAACTCGCCGAAGAATTGAATAAAAACAAAGTCGAAGGTGAAAAACCCGATCAAGAATTAAAGGCAAAACTCAATGAAAAGCTCAAAGAATTCGGCAATGTGCGCGTTTCGGGAAGATTAGCCGTGCCGCCGCGTGTGATGGGCAAAGCGGCGTTTGTTCATTTGAGCGACGGCAAAAATCGTTTGCAGATTTACGTTCGCAAACAAGACGCGAAAGTTATCAGCAACGACACGCTTCAAGCCGTCGAAGGCGAAGATGCAGCGTGGGAAGTTTTCAAATTGCTTGACCACGGCGATTTTATCGGTGCCAGCGGTTATCTTTTCTTAACCAACACGGGCGAATTGAGCGTTCACGTCGAAACCTTTCAGTTTCTTTCAAAAGCCTTATTGCCGATGCCCGACAAAATGCACGGCATTGTTGACCCCGAATTGCAACGCAGGTTTCGCTACGCCGATTTGATTGCGTCGAGTTTGCAAATCGAACACGAAGGTTTGACGACGCGAGAAGTTTTTGAACGACGCGCCAAACTTATCAGCGGAATGCGCCGGTTTCTTGACGACGCGGGTTATATCGAAGTCGAAACGCCGATACTCACGCCGAAAGCGACAGGCGCGGCGGCACAACCTTTTGAAACTTATCATAACGCGCTCGACATTAAACTTTACGCGCGAATCGCGCCCGAACTTTATCTCAAACGCCTAGTGGTCGGCGGTTTTGAAAAAGTTTATGAATTGAACCGCAATTTCCGCAACGAAGGTCTGTCGCACAAACACAGCCCCG
>JANOXW010000619.1:0-2520 GCA_031418635.1 Acidobacteriota bacterium | reverse complement strand
TCACGGTAAAACCTTTTGTCGTAAAGCACTCGCGCAATTAGATTCGCGCCCGTCGCATTGGCTTTTTTATCTTCTTCGGAAAGCGTGTTCCAAATTCGCAAAGAATCTTTCGGGCGTTCTTTGATAGCATAAAACTTGGCTAAATCGGCTCTGCCAATGGCTGAATCGCCCGCGATTTGTTCGAGTTTAGCGGTATCTTTTTCAAAATAACTCCAAGCGATTGAAAAAACCTGCTCACGATAAAGCGAATTATTTTCGGCAGCTTTTTTGAGTTCGGCAAAGGCTTCATCAGTGCGATTTTGGCGCAGATAAAAATTGCCGAATTGCCAATGTGGAAAGGTATAATCGGGCGCGAGTTGAATGGCTTTTTGAAACGCTTTTTCCGCCGCTTCGGGCATTTCCGCTTGTTCCCGTGCGCGTCCGAGTTCAATCCACCACCGAAAATCATTAGGCGAAAGTTTGACAACCTTTTCCACACCTTGAACCGCATCGCTATTTGCCGTTTTCGTATTAGCAAACAACCAATTTGCCAACGGATCATCAGGCGCAAAACTAACCGCAAGTTGCGCCACTTGTGCGGCATTTTGGTCAGTCGCTAATGTCAATTCCGCCAACATGTTCCCAAGTTGCCAACGAATCGCCAACCAACCAAACACAAGCGCAAGAATAATTGCCGCGATGATGCCAATGCGGACAGATGTTTTGCGCGCATCCAGTATTTTTATTTGTTCTTTGTCCTTTGTCATTAGTCTTTTGTCGTCTGTCATTTATCAATTATCCTTGTTTGAGCAGAGCAAAAAACAAAGGACAAAGGACTATTGACCAATGACAAATTCAGCAACTTTTTGAACTACAAATTCTTGTTGTTCTGCTGTCAATTCTGGAAAAATCGGTAACGCTAAAGTTTCCCGCGAAGCCTTTTCGCTTTCGGGAAAATCATTTTCTTGATAACCAAGATACGCAAAACATTCTTGCAAATGCAATGACACAGGATAATAAATGTCTGTTCCGATTTCGTTAGCAGTCAAAAATGCGCGAAGTTCATCGCGTTTGTGCGGCACACGAATAACATATTGATTGTAAATATGGCGCACATTTTCGCGTTCAAAAGGCAAGATAATTTGTTCGGTCAAACCAGCGTTTTCAAACAGTTTTCGATAATTGTCAGCGTTTGCTTTGCGTTTGTTCGTCCACGCATCAAGATATTTTAGTTTGACGCGCAGAACTGCGCCTTGAAAACCGTCGAGCCGTGAATTTAACCCGATGTATTTGTGATAATAACGCTCTTCCGAACCGTGAACGCGCAACGCCCTTAATTTATTCGCCAACGCTTCGTTGTCCGTCGTCATCATTCCGCCGTCGCCCATTCCGCCCAGATTTTTTGACGGGTAAAAACTGAAACAACCGATTTCGCTCATCGAGCCGGCACGTTTCCCGCCGTCTTCCGCGCCGATTGCCTGCGCCGCGTCCTCGACAATCGCAATGTTATATTTTTTGCAGAGTTCGTTTAATTCATCCATTTCGGCGCATTGTCCGTAAAGGTGAACCGGCTGAATCGCTTTTGTTTTTTCAGTAATTTTCGCTTCAATTTGTGAAACGTCGAGATTATAAGTTTTCGGGTCAATATCAACAAAAACAGGCTTTGCGCCAAGCCGCGTAATCGCGCTGACGGTGGCGAAAAAACTATACGGCGTGGTGATAACTTCGTCGCCCACACTAACATCCAAAGCCATCAGTGCCAACAACAAAGCATCCGAACCCGAAGCGCAACCGACCGCGTATTTCGTCCCGCAATAATCGGCAATTTCATCTTCCAAAGCCGCGACTTCCGCTCCGAGAATAAAGCCGTTCGTATCGAGGACTCTACCCAACGCGGCTTCGATTTCCGGGCGCAAAACATCATTTTGCTCTTTCAAATCTAATAAAGGAACTTTCATTTTAATTGATTTCCAACTGTTTAGATTTTACCTAATCAATTCCAAATTTGCATTTTCGGAATTTCTCTTTTAGTTTAATCCAATGATTTCCGATAAAAAGAAACACGCCGCGCAGATCATTAAACGGCTCAAAAAAGAATATCCTGACGCGCATTGTGCGCTAATTCACACCAACGCTTTTGAACTTTTGATTGCGACGATTCTTTCCGCGCAATGCACCGACGTGCGCGTCAACATCGTTACGGCAGACCTTTTCCGTAAATATCGTTCACCGCAAGATTATCTGAATGTTTCGCAAGAAGAACTCGAACAGGACATTCGCTCGACCGGATTTTTCCGCAACAAAGCCAAAAACATCCAAGCCGCGTGCGAAAAGATCATCGCCAACTTCGGCGGCAATATCCCGGAAACAATGAACGAACTTCTAACCTTAAACGGCGTGGCGCGGAAAACGGCGAATGTCGTTCTCGGCAACGCTTTCGGCATCGCGTCGGGCGTAGTCGTTGACACGCACGTTTCGCGCCTTTCACAGCGTCTCGGTCTGACCGCCGAAACGACACCCGAAAAGATCGAAAAAGATTTG
>JANOXW010000618.1:0-2467 GCA_031418635.1 Acidobacteriota bacterium | reverse complement strand
TAATTTTCTGACTTTTTAGTGTAATTTTGTGTCATAGCGTATCTCCTTTTCAGGCTCTTTGCCTGTTTTGTTTTTTAGTCAAAAACAAGGATACGCTATTTTTATCTTTTTTCTATTTCCACAACTTTTGATACTACCTCCGATAAACTTTCCGCCTTACATTCAAAGGCAGATAACAATTTTGTGAATTACGAAAAAGATATGTTGATTGTCCGCAAATACTTTGAAAAGTTGGGCTTGTCCGAAATTGTTGAAATGATTGATAAGGACTTAAAAATCTAAAAACGAAAAGTTTCAACCCTTGAAGCAAGGTTGACGCTTCCAATTAACTTTTACTATCGCTATATCAGATGAGTTTTTCTCATTTGAATAGCGATTTTTTTATTTTAGGAGATTTTAAAAAATGACAAATAAATTATTGACAGTTAAAGAAGTTGGCGAAATTTTAGATTTGAAACCTGCACGAATCTATGAATTGACACGCGAAAGAAAGATTCCGTTCGTGCAGATCGGCGAAAGACAATATCGGTATTCACAAACGGCAATCGAAAATTGGATCGAGCGCGGCGGCAACCAAACGGAAACAGGTGAAGATGAAAACAAATGAATTTTTGTCGAAACTTCAAAACGTGCGGAAAACGTCAAACGGTTGGCTTGCTTTGTGTCCTTCCCACGATGACACAAAGCAAAGCCTTTCAATCAAAGAAGTGGACGGCAAGATTTTGTTGAAATGTTTTGCCGCTTGCGATGTCGAAAATATCGTTTCGGCTTTGAGCATCGAGTTGAAGGATTTGTTTCCCGAACCGATCAAAGCAATGACAAATAATAATTTTCAATCAAAGAAAACCGTTGCCGCTTATCCATATACCGACGAAAAAGGCGAACTGCTTTATGAAAACGTCCGCTTTGAGCCGAAAGGCTTTCGGCAGCGTCGGTTTGATGAAAAAGGCAAAGAAATCTGGAATTTGAACGGCACAAGGCGTGTTCCGTATCGGTTGCCGGAACTTATCGAAGGCGTGAAAAAAGGTTTGGAAATCTGGCTTGTTGAAGGCGAAAAAGACGCTGACAAGCTGCGCTCATTCGGTTTTACGGCTTCGAGTTTCAAGAATTGGAATGCTGACTTTAACCGATTTATTAAAAGCGCAAATGTCGTTTTATTTGTTGACCACGATCAAGCCGGATTAAAACAGGCGAACGACGCGGCGCAAATTCTTTTTGGCAATGTCGCGTCATTAAAAGTTGTTGACCTTTTCATCAATGAACCGTTGTCTGAAAAACACGGCGCGGACGTTTCGGACTTTATCAATCATTGTGCCGAAAATGAGAATTTGACCAATGACGAAATAAGCGAAAGGCTTTGTGTCTTTGTTGAGAATACGAAAACTTGGCAACCGAAATCAAAAACCGAAACAAATGTGGAAACAACCGAAATTGAAGAAATACCGATTGAGATTAAACCGTTTCCCGAACCGCACGAAAAATGCTTTCACGGTTTGGCGGGTGATTATGTGAGATTTATCGAACCGCACACCGAAGCCGACAAAATGGCTTTGTTGATTCAATTTCTAACTTATTTCGGCAATATCATCGGACGCTCGGCTTATTTTCAAGTCGAAGGTGATAAGCATTTTACAAATCTGTTTTGTGTTTTGGTTGGTGATACAGCATCAGGACGTAAAGGAACATCATTTGGGCGCGTCAAGCAAGTTTTTAAAGATTTAGACGAATCACATCAACAAGAATGTTTGGTTAGCGGTTTAGCCAGCGGCGAGGGTTTGCTGTATCACGTCCGCGATGCTGTTTATAAAACTGACAAAGACGGCGAAACAGTAGTTGACAAAGGCGTTTCGGACAAACGGCTATTGATAAGCGAAGGCGAATTTGCAAATGTGCTTCGCGTTCAAGGACGTGAAGGAAATACGCTCTCGGCTTTTATTCGTAATCTTTGGGATAGCGGCAACGCCCGGAGTCTGACAAAAAATTCACCGCTTAGAACAACCGATGCTCAGGTTTCAATTATCGGACATATCACGGCAACCGAACTTTTAACTTGTCTTTCCGAAGTCGAATCCGCCAACGGTTACGCCAACCGCTTTTTGTGGATTTGCGTTCGGCGGTCAAAGTTTTTGCCGCACGGCTCGGAAGTGGATTATAAAGATTTACTTTGCATAAATGCGGACATTGCAAGGCGAATCGAATTTGCCCAAAGCATTGAACAAATTCATTTTTCAGACGAAGCAAAAGAACTTTGGGCTTCAAGTTATGAACATCTCGAAACATCGCGCTATGGATTTGTGGCAAAAGTTACGCAACGCGCTTCGCCGTATGTTTTACGTCTGTCGTGCATCTTCGCCGTGCTTGACGCTCGATCTGTCATCACCATCGAACATCTCGAAGCCGCGTTAGCTGTCTGGCAATTCTGCGAAGATTCGGCGAAATACATTTTCGGCGAAAGGATCGGCAATAA
>JANOXW010000617.1:0-4543 GCA_031418635.1 Acidobacteriota bacterium | reverse complement strand
TCAAAAACGAACGAAGTTTGTTGGCGCGTAAAGTGTCAATCGCCATCTTCAAATTTTCTAAAAAACCGGTGCTTAAAACACTCATAAAATTTAATCGTTCCTTATAGGTTTAATTCCCCGTAGCTCTGCTATGAAATAAGGAAAAATAAAAATTCCGATTCAATACCTCGCGGCTCTGCCGCGCGGAAAATTTATTCTGCGCGTAATGCTTCAATCGGGTCTAACCGCGCCGCCTTCCACGCTGGAAAAAGTCCGGCTAAAATTCCGACAATAGCTGAAACACCAATCGCCACAATCGCTGCCCAAATCGGAATTATCGTTTGAAAAACATAAGCCGTGATAATGATGCCGAGCAATTTGGCGACAATCAAACCGATAAGTCCGCCGATTGCCGAAAGCGTTGCCGCTTCATACAGAAATTGTTTGAGAATATCGGCTTGCCGTGCGCCGAGAGCTTTGCGGATACCGATTTCCCGCGTTCTTTCGGTAACGGCGACGAGCATAATATTCATAATAACGATTGCGCCGATGACCAAAGCGATGCCCGGAACGAATAAAATGACGGTTTGAATCGGTCCGAAAAGACGGTCTTTCAAGCCGGAAATTGCGTCCGGTGTGAGTATTCCAAAGTTGTCTTTTTCGCCAAATTCGAGTTTGCGCTTGATTCGCATTAAACTTCGCACTTCTTCCACAGCATCATTTGAATATTTGGGGAATCTTGCCGATGCCTCAAAATAAATTCCACGACTTCCGCGCAAACCGCCGAAATTTGAACCATAAGTTTTGATTGGAAAAACAATAAAACTATCTTGCGGCTGTCCGAAAACCGTGCCTTTTACAACTTGAATTCCAATAACCCGATAGGGAATTCCCGAAATATTGAGTTCGTTACCAATCGCATTGCCTTGCGGAAAAAGTTTGTCGGCAACGTCTCGTCCGATATAGCAAACACGCATCGAGCCGACATTTTCTGATTCTGTAAAGTAACGCCCTTCGGCAATATCGAGTTGTTCAATATCGCCGATAATAGGTTCTGCGCCATAAATTTGAACACTCGAAATTATTTCCTTGCCGCGTTTGACTTCGCGTTGATTAGGCAAGGCTTTGGCACCGATTTTATCAATCAATTGGGCGCGTTCCTTAATAAAGTCGAGTTCTTCAAAAGTCAATTCCTTATTGCGCCGTTGCGCTTCGGCAATCGTGTCGGTATCTTTAAAATCGTCGAAGCTAAACCGTCGAATAGTGAATGAATTCGAGCCGATTCCGGCAATTTTTTCGTCCACATAAACACTAAATCCTTGAAGTAGTGAAAGCACGACCATAAATGCCGTAACGCCGATAATCATTCCCAAAAGTGTCAGAAACGAACGAAGTTTGTGCGCCCAAATCGCCGCGAATGCAAGTTTTATTGTTTCTGTGAAATTCATTTGTTAGGTAATAATACGCAAAATATGAATATTAGTTTTCAATTCTCATTGTGAAATTATTGAGATTTGAAGTCAACCGAAAAGCATTTGTCGAGGTTTGCAATGTGATAAATTAAAACGAAAGGATGAGTTAAAGTAATTCTGCTTGAAGATTTTCAATCAATCGTATTTATTCCTTGCGCCGCGTAATTTCAGAACATCGGCATAGTCGAATTCGCTCTGTAAATCTCTTATTAGATAAGTTGCATATTCGCCTAAAACTCTTTGGATATTTTCTCTGACTTGTTCGCGGCTGACCAAATCGCTTTCTTGCAAAAGCCAAATTAAATCGAGTTGGTCTTTCGGTCTGCCTGATAAGTGCTTTAAGATGACCAACCATTCGGGCGACACGATTCTTATGCCGTTTTCAATTTCTAAAGCGTCGGCTAACGCCATTTCGTAAAACTTTTTGTTTTCGTCGGTGCGAACAATCCAATCAACCGTTATCAATCGCTCTCCAACGGCAACGCGATAGCTTTCACCACCGAAAGACAAGTTTTTATCGCTCTGGTAGTCGAGTAATTCGGCGGCAATCACATCAACATCAGTCGTAGCGCGGACATAGCCGTAAATGTGCATCGCAATTCCGCCCGCAAAAGCCCACGAAATTCCTGACTTGGCGGCAACTTTCGCCAGAATTAGACCTGCTTCGATGCCCATTTCAGTTGAAACGGTTTCAATCGCACTGTTGCGTTCGATAATTCGCTTCAAGTCTTCCTGCGTCATTACTTTAGCCTTTCATCTTTTTCGATTTCGCCATCACGAATCGTGATAATGCGATGAGCGCGTTCGGCAATGTCGTGTTCATGAGTTACAAGGATGATGGTGTTGCCTTCTTCGTGCAGACGTTCAAATAATGCCATAATTTCATGACTCGTGTGTGTGTCGAGTGCGCCCGTCGGTTCGTCAGCCAGCAGGATTGACGGATGATTGACAAGCGCACGCGCAATCGCAACGCGCTGTCGCTGACCACCTGAAAGTTCGTTCGGACGATGCAAAACGCGGTCGCCGAGTTCAACCGAGGCAAGAGTTGCCTGAGCGCGCTCGTGTCTTTCACTCGCACCCATTCCCGCATAAATTAAAGGTAATTCGACATTATGAAGCGCAGTTGCGCGTGCCAAGAGATTAAATGTTTGGAAGACGAAGCCGATTTCCTTGTTGCGAATCGCGGCAAGTTCGTCGTCGGTCATCGTCGAAACGAGATTGCCGTTGATCCAATACTGACCTTTGGTTGGCGAGTCGAGACAGCCGATGAGATTCATCAAAGTTGATTTGCCCGAACCCGAAGGTCCGATTATTGCCAGATATTCGCCTTTCTGCACTTCAAAGGAAACGCCTTGCAGCGCGTGAAGTTGCTCCGTTCCCATTTGATACGTCTTCCAAATATTACGCATCGAAATAAGTGCATCCGGCGCAGGATTAGTTACGCTATTGCCATTTGTCGTCGGTTCTTGCATCTGTTTTGCCATAGCTTTACTAATGGTGAATGGTGAATGATAAATGATGAATGATGAATTTGACTTTTCAATTCACCATTTATCATTCACCATTCACCATTACGTCTTCGGTGTTTCACCTTCTTTCTTGACTTGATTTTTAACTACCGCGTCTTCTTTCAAAGTGTTCAGCACACGACTCGGACCAGTGATAACTTCTTGACCTTCGCTCAAACCGCTGACGATTTGAATATCGGATTCGCCCGTGATTCCCGTTACGACTTCAACGAATTTCACTTTATTATTTTCCAACACATAAACGCCCTTGATGTTTTTGGGCTTTTCGGACGGTGCAGATGATAAATCACCCTGAATTGTTGGCGAAGGCGATGCGTCGGGCTTTTTCTCGATGACGGCTTGTAATGGAACGGCGACGACGCTTTTGACAGTTTTAGTTGTAATCACGGCAGTCGCGCTCATTCCGGGACGCAGACTGTCGCGGATTTCGTCATTCATATCTTTTAATTCGATAACCACGCGAAATTCTTTAGCTTCCTGCACATTGATATTGGTCGAAAGTCCGCCCGAAGTCTGCGATTTGCCAACGGCAAGCGGCGTTTTTTGCGTTACTTCGCCAACTATTTCTTTTTCGCCCAAAGCATCTACTTTGACTTTGACGACTTGCCCGACTTCGACTTTATCAATTTCGGTCTCATCAACTTTGACCTCGACATTAACGGTTGACATATCGGCAATCGTCAAAAGCGGCGTGGTTGAAAGTCCGGCGACGGCGAATGTTCCGACTTTTGAAGGAATATCGGCAATTACGCCGTTAATCGGTGCGACTTGCAGAGTTTTATCACGCTGACTTTTTGAACCGCGCAAAACGGCGGCTTGTTGATTGGCGCGGTCGGAACTCGCCTTCGCACTCAAACTAGCCGTTGAAACGCCGCGTCCGGCATCTTTGACAGTAACTTCCTGTTGGTTGACACGGGCGCGTGCTTCTTTGACTCTCGCTTCGGCTTCCTTAACTCGCCCTTCGGCTTCCTTAACACTTCGTTTAGCCGATTCTAATCGTGATTTAGCGTTGTTCAAGGCATTTTGTGCTTGCCTATAAACATCTTTCTGTTGGTCATATTCCTGTTTTTTAACAACATCTGCTTCCACAAGTTTTATTGTCCTATTTAACTCGCGCAAAGCCGCTTCCAAGTCAACTTGACGTGAATCAACATCAGTTTTAGCAGTTTCAACCTGCTGACGGGCGGAATCAACCTGTTGTTTCGCAGAATCAACTTGTTGTTTCGCAGAATCAACTTGCTGGTTCGCTGTATCAACTGCCGCTTGCGATGCAATCAAACCTTGTTTTGCTTGCGAAAGTTGATTCTGCGCGGCTGTAATTTGCGACTGCGTTACCTGCACGTCGGTTTGCGCGGCTTGGAACGAGGCGTTTTGCGCGTCAGTGCTTGATTGCAACTGTTCCGGGTCGAGTTTGACCAACGGCGTTCCGGCTGTTACCTTATCGCCTTCCTTAACGTAAATTTTTTCGATTCGTCCCTGCACTTCGCTCGTCAAATTGATAAACTGAATCGGGCGCACTTCGCCCGAAGACGTTACGGTTGAACGCAATTCGGGTTTGGTTTC
>JANOXW010000616.1:0-2090 GCA_031418635.1 Acidobacteriota bacterium | reverse complement strand
CAAAGGTGATAGTTTTGTTTTACCGACCGATATTGAATATCTGATTGATGCGGAAACAGGACTTGAAGTAATTTGCGTTAGTCTGCCAGCGGCTAAAACCAACAACCTAAAATAATGAAAAGAGTTTTAATAATTTCGATAATATTTGTGGTAATAATTGGACAAATGATTGAAAAAACCGCGTCAAAAAACGAAGATTTGCCAAACTTTTACAAAATCAGCGACCATCTTTATCGCGGCGGACAGCCAACCGAAGCGGGAATTAAACAACTTGCCAAACTCGGAGTTAAAACGATTATCAGTTTTCGAGATGCCGATGCGAAGGTTGCGCGTGAGAGAAAAATTGTTGAAGAAAACGATATGAAATTTATCAATATGCCATTGAGCAATTGGTTTAAGTCCAAAGATTCCGACATCAAAGCGATTTTGAACGAAATCCGCACCACTGAAAATCAACCCGTTTTTATCCATTGCAACCGCGGCGCAGACCGCACCGGAACGGTTATGGCAGTTTATCGGATGGAATTTGACGGCTGGACCGCCCAACAAGCGAACAAAGAAGCCAAACAATACGGCATCGGCTGGTGGCAAATTTGGATGAAGGATTATATCAATGATTATTACAAGAGAATGAACGCGAAAAATGATTCAAAGCCGTAAATATTTTGCAATTTTCATAGGCAAAAAGAAAACTGTTACGCAATGTCAGGCATCAGAGAAAATTAAGAAGCAGTAAATTCCAAAACACTTGTAACAGTTACTTTTTCGTAAGGTGATTGAGTTGAAAATACTCAAAAGGGAGTTTTTATGAAATTATGGAAAGCTATTTCAACCATTTTTGTATTCACGGCTTTTTTTACGTTTGATGCGGATGAAACTTACGCCCAAGTCGCAAAAACTTCGCCACAAATTAAGATTCTCAACAACTATGGTTCGATTCCGTTTGAAGATGGGAAAACGGTTATCGCCGAAGTTAAATTTATTGGGTTGGACACTGATTACGAGGACTATGATGAAGCAATCGGCAAGCGGATTCCTGAAAGTGATTGTTGGAAATTGTTAAGAGATAAGCGGGCAACAATCAATGTTGATGATAAATTTTCCGGTGGTAAGGTTTCAAAAGTAGTAAAACTTCTTCGTGAATGGCTTTCCTCAAATGGTTATGACAGAGCAGAAATCGTTGCGCTTGGCGAAAAACTTCCGAAAAATCAGATGAAACTTATTTTCGCAATCAAACGTGGTGAATTGGTGCGTGTTTCGGAAATTCGTTTTGAGGGAAATTTGAATGTTACAAACGAAGAGCTTGTTGCGGATTTTAAGCAATGTTTGGGCGATAGTTGGAAAATTTTTGACGAAAGAAAATTTGTTTATTATTCGCGGCAGTGTTCGCTTAAATTAATGTTCAGCAAAGGATATTTTAAGGCAAAAACAAAAAATATCAAACACCGTCTTGTTGCTGATAATTATGTTGTAACAATCGAAGTCGAGGAAGGAATTCGTTATCGAATCGGCGAAATAAAAATCGAAGGCGCAAAAGTTTTTACAGAAAAAGAGTTTCTCGAAATGTTTGGACAAAAAGAAGGCGATGTTGCGGATGGTAAAGCATTGAAAGATTTCTTTTATGAAAAACTTAAAAGAGCTTATGCTGATAAAGGCTATATGCAATACGATGCCGAATTTGAACCGACATTTATTGAACCGCAAGCCGAAGGTTTAGACGGAATTGTCAATATAAAAGGAACAATTGGTGAAGGACCCGCTTTTAAACTGACAAAAATAGAGTTTTGGGGCGTTGAAAAAGAACAAGCGCAAGAATTAAGGAAATTATTTTCTTTGAAGGATGGAGAAGTTTATAACCAAAGTGAATTTGAAAAAGGGATTAAGAAGATTGATGAAACTAAAGAATTTTACGAAATTGATATTGATACAGATGTTGATTTGCAAACAGATGAGAAAAATTCCGAATTTTTAGTAACACTAATGCTCCGTCCAAAATTGAATAAACAATGAGCGAACAAATTATCAAAAATTACTTAAAAGATGCGGTTGAATCTTTTCGCAGTTATAAAAAGTTGGCGGAAAAGGCGATG
>JANOXW010000615.1:0-1798 GCA_031418635.1 Acidobacteriota bacterium | reverse complement strand
TGGCACGAAACGCCATTGGCGCAATGCCCGATGGCGGAAAATTGACGGTTGTTTTGCGCGAAGTCGGCAATGGACGTATCCGCATTTTGTTTAAGGATACGGGTTGCGGAATGTTGCCCGAACAGGTTGAACAACTGTTTGAGCCTTTTTCCAATTCAACCACGGGCGGAACCGGCTTGGGGCTTTCAATTGTTTATCAAATTATCCGCGACCATCACGGCACAATAAACGTGCGGAGTTTAGAAAATGAGGGAACGATCATTACCGTCGAATTGCCACCGGACATTAAATCGCAAAATAATTCCGGCGAAATGAAAGTCGCCGAAGCCGAATATAAACCGTCGCGGCTGGAAGATTTCCTGACTTTTAATAAGTAAAACAGGGCGTAAATAAGATATCTAACTTCCAAAATTTTTTGCTTGAACAAAATGCTCATAACTGCCAAAATAAAGAGAGCGAAAATAATTTTTCGCTTGCTAATCAATCAACTCCCGCTTTTTTTATTATCTAATGTCAAATTTACTAATCGTTGATGACGAACAAAGTTACAGACAACTTTTAACGCTGGTTTTTGAAACCGACGGACACAACATTCGGACGGCGAAGAACGGGCGCGAAGCCCTTGAAATGTTACAAGCCGGACCTGCCGAAGTTATTATCACGGATGTGCGAATGCCTGATATGAATGGCATCGAATTGTTGCGTGAGGCGCGTGAACTTTATCCTGACATCGGCGTAATTTTGATGACCGCGTTTGCGACGGTAGAAACGGCGCGGGAAGCCTTCAAACTCGGTGCGGATGATTTTATTCAAAAGCCGTTTGATGTCGAAGAGTTAAAAATTATCGTCAAAAAAGCGTTTGAACGGCAGACTTTGATTGTCGAAAACCGCGCTTTCAAACGCGCTCAACGAGAACGCGGCAGTGTTAAAAACATCATTGGACGTAGCGACAAGATGCAAGCTGTCTATCAGATGATTGAAACCGTCGCCGAAGTTCAGTCAACCGTTTTGGTAACGGGCGAATCGGGAACGGGCAAAGAATTGGTGGCGCGGGCGATTCACGATTTATCATTACGCGCCGAAAAGCCGTTTATCTCGATAAACTGCGGCGCGTTCACCGAAACTTTATTAGAAAGTGAACTTTTCGGCTACGTCAAAGGTTCGTTCACGGGCGCGAATACCAACCGCAAAGGTTTATTTGAAGCCGCCGATAAAGGCACGATTTTCTTGGACGAAATCGGTGAAATGTCGTCGGCGATGCAGGTCAAACTTTTGCGCGTTTTGCAAGAAAGAAAGGTTCGTCCCGTCGGCGCACACGACGAAATTGCGTTTGATGCGCGGGTGATTGCGGCAACCAACCGCGATTTGAAGCAAATGGCGGACGACGGCACATTCCGCGAAGATTTGTTTTATCGCATTTCGGTTATCCCGATTTCATTGCCGTCGCTTCGGGAAAGAAGCGAAGACATTGCCGAATTAACCGAACATTTTATTAAAAAGTTTTGTGACCAAACGGGCAGGGAAGTTTCGATTTCGGAAAAAGCCCTGCAACTTCTCGAAAACTACGCTTGGCACGGCAATGTGCGCGAACTCGAACACACGATAGAACGCGCCGTCGCGTGAGAACGAAGTGGAGAGATTCAGCCGGAACGCTTGCCTGACCACATTACAAATTACAATCCGGCACGCATCAAAGCCGAGTTCGATTTGCCGGACGACGGCATTAATTTGACATCACACCTCGAAAATCTGGAGAAAACTTACGTCGTCGAAGCCTTGAAACGAACCGGTGGCAATC
>JANOXW010000614.1:0-5803 GCA_031418635.1 Acidobacteriota bacterium | reverse complement strand
ATGAAATGCGGGCGAATTTGATTAAGAAATTGCGAAACAGCGAAAAGCTGTTTGCGGGAATTGTCGGTTATGATGAAACCGTCGTGCCTCAACTTGTCAACGCAGTTTTGGCGAAACACAATCTCATTTTGCTTGGACTTCGCGGACAAGCGAAAAGCCGCATCATCAGACAGTTGACCGAATTATTGGACGAAGAAATCCCGATAATCGCGGGTTCGGAAATCAACGATAATCCGTTTGCGCCGTTGAGCGCGTTTGGGCGACAGCAACTCGACCTGCACGGCGACGAATTGAAGATTGCTTGGGTTCGTCGGGAAAATCGTTTTGTCGAAAAGCTCGCCACGCCCGACGTTACGATTGCCGATATTCTCGGCGATATTGACCCGATAAAAGCGGCGAAAGGCGGACATCTTTTGTCGGACGAACTGACGATTCATTTCGGGTTGTTGCCGCGAGCAAATCGCGGTATTTTTGCGATAAACGAATTGCCTGATTTAGCTGGAAAAATCCAAGTCGGACTTTTCAATATAATGCAGGAAGGCGACATTCAGATCAAAGGTTATCCGATTCGTCTGCCTTTGGACGTAATGCTCGTATTTTCGGCAAACCCTGAAGATTACACGGCACGCGGCAAAATTATCACGCCTTTGAAAGACCGAATCGGTGCGGAAATTTCGACACATTATCCGAAAGACATCGGCTTAGGAACGGCGATTACGAAACAGGAAGCGTGGACAAGGCGCGAAGGATTTGAGAATTTTCAGCTCGAAATTCCCGATTTTATCGCTGAAACAATCGAGCAAATCGCCTTTGAAGCCCGTGATGACCAACGGATTGACAAACGCTCAGGCGTGTCGCAACGCTTTCCGATTACAGTTACGGAACTTGCTATCTCTAACGCTGAACGTCGCGCTTTAATTACCGATGAGCAAGAAATTGTGCCGCGCATTTCCGATATTTATGCGGCTTTGCCGGCGATGACGGGCAAGATGGAACTCGAATACGAAGGCGAACAAATCGGCGCGACGCGGCTTGCTAAAGAACTTATCAAACGCGCCGCGGGCGAAGTTTTCGACGGCTTTTTTCTGGGAATAGACTTTGAGCCGACGGTGCAATGGTTTGATGAAGGCAACAAAATACTGCTTTCGGAAACGGCTTCGGCGGATGAATGTGTGATGTTGCTCGGAAGTGTTCCCGAACTGATTGATTCTACGCTTGTGCCGTTGGAATTTGGGCGCAGTGAAAAAGCCAAACTCGTCGCGGCGTGTGAATTTGTTCTCGAAGGTCTTTACGCTCACAACAAAATCTCGCGCAACGAAGAAGGCGGATTTGAATCGGCAACCAAAGCAAGACGCGACCGGCGCGGTTTGATTTATGAAGATTTGACCGATTTAGATAGTTTTAATTAACAAAAGAAGGCAGAAGTCTGCGCGTGAGCAAGGGCGCAGTCTTCTGCCTTTGATTTCAAACGAAAAAGCCGTGATATTTTTACATCACGGCTTTTCTTTGGCAATTTGAGCTAATTTTTAGCGATTGCGATAACCTCTTTGCCTTTTTGGTTTCAGAACGTAGGTATAAAGCGCACCGCTGCCCGCGCCGATTAAAGCACCGTAGCCCGCGCCTCGTCGCCCTCTCAGAAGTCCGCCAAGTAATGCACCTCCGCCCGTGCCGATTCCGATGTCAATTAAATTTTTATGCCGACGATAAAAACTCGGTCTATGATAAACCCGCGTCGTATTAGTGCGATTTCTATAATACCGTTCGTTTCTGGTTTGAGCATTGGCGGCAAGCGGTAACATAATTGCCATCATTGCCATCATTATAAATGTTGATATAAATTTTTTCATTAATCTTGTTCTCCCTTGTAAATTTGAAGGTCATTGCCTTCATCTATAATTATTATCGGCAATCACCGTGCCATAAAAATTATCCTGTAAAATTAAGGGTTTAGCGGCGGGCGATTGTTTATTGTATGGTTTAATTGCACTATATCGGGCAAAAATGAACGGTATCGGGCAAAATTTGTCTAATTCAGAAAAAAAGCCGTAATTTAAACAAATCACGGCTTTTTTTTCGGTTTTAGCTACTATCGGCGGTAATATCTTGTTCTTTTCGGTTTCAGAACGTAGGTATAAAGCGCACCGCTGCCCGCGCCGATTAAAGCACCGTAGCCCGCGCCTCGTCGCCCTCTCAGAAGTCCGCCAAGCAATGCACCTCCGCCCGTGCCGATTCCGATGTCAATTAAATTTTTATGACGTTGATAAAAATTCGGTCTTTGATAAACGGAATTGCGATTTTGATAATTCCGATTTGAATAGTTTCGTGAATTATTTCGGCTTGACCTGTAATTCCGACCACTTCGACAAGTTTGTGCGTCCACCGTTATCGGAACGGTAATGGCAAAAACAAATAAAATAACTAATCCTGCTATAAACTTTTTCATTTTCTTTCACTCCTTGTGTTTTTAATTTACGGGGAGAGTGAATATACTAAGTTTTGGGAGAGCAGTCTTGGGGAAAGTTTTATTCAACAAGTTTTACTATAAAAAATATCCGTGCGGATGGCAAATGCCGTTGTCGGATAAGACAGGAAAAAGACGATGAAGTTTATTCGCTATTCAAAATTCAACGGTTTCGATGTGTTCGGTATCAATCTCGGCGATTTGATGAATTCGCTGTCTGATATGATGCTCGATTCGGGTTTTAACAACGATTATTACTGGACGCGCCAACGCAATCAAATGGACGATTCGCTTGACGCACTGCGTCAGGCACTTCTGCAATCGCTACTCGAACAAGGCATTTTAGACGAAATGGATGTTGAAAAAATGCTTGCCGATAACGACGGCAAATTCAAAGGTTCGTTGCTCGAAGAGTTGATTAACCAACTGATTGAACGGCTGGTCGAAGAAGGTTATTTGAATTTGAAGGAAGCCGAACAACAACAACGCGAACAACAAAACGGACAAGGACAAGGCGAAATCGGCGAAGCGCAACCGCGCGATGTGCGTTTTCAGGTTACGGAGAAAGGCTTAGACTTTCTCGGTTACAAGACTTTGCAAAAACTTCTCGGTTCGATGGGTAAATCTTCCATCGGCAGACACGACACGCATTATCTCGACACGGGCGTTGAAGCCGCGCAAGCATCGAAAGAATACGAATTCGGCGACACGATAAATTTGGATGTCAACACCACGCTTTTGAACGCCATCACCCGCGAAGGTTTGGGCGTTCCGCTGAATCTCGAATACAGCGATTTGCACGTTTATCAACAAGATTATCAATCGTCGTGCGCGACGGTCGTAATGTTAGATTGTTCACATTCGATGATTCTTTACGGCGAAGACCGCTTTACACCCGCCAAAAAAGTCGCGCTTGCCTTAGCGCATTTAATCAGAACGCAATATGCGGGCGATTCACTTAAAATCATATTGTTTCACGACGGCGCGGAAGAACTGCCGTTGGCAAAATTGGCGACAACGCAAGTCGGACCATATCACACGAACACGGCGGAAGGCTTAAAACTTGCGCGGAGAATTCTTAACGCGCAACGCAAAGATATGAAGCAAATCGTCATGGTAACGGACGGCAAACCGACGGCATGTTTTATCGAACCTTCCAACGCCGCTTATCTCGCGCATCGCCGCTATTCGCAGACGGTCAAAGGCGAAAAGAAAATGCTCTACAAAAATTCGATGGGCAACGACCCCTTTGTCATGGCGGAAACCTTCAAAGAAGTCCAAGCCTGCCGCAAATCGGGAATTATGATAAATACGTTTATGCTCGCCAGCGATTGGTATCTTGTCGAATTCGTCAAACAAATGTCGGCAATGACTCACGGCAAAGCCTATTTTGCCAATCCGAACAATTTGACGCAATTTGTTCTGATGGATTTCTTGAAGCGTCGGACAAGTCGTGTAAAATAAATGAAAAAAGAAGCGTTTTGTTCATGGAGTGGCGGGAAAGATTCGTGTCTTGCGCTTTATCGAGCTTTGCAAAATGGGTTTGAGGTGCGATATTTGCTGACGATGTTTGATGAAACGGAAGACCGTTCGCGTTCGCACGCGGTGGCGCGGGAACTTATCGAAGCGCAAGCCGACGCGCTCGGCATCGAACTTGTAACGGCGCAAGCGTCTTGGCAAAACTACGAAAAAGTTTTTGTCGAAACGCTGAAAGATTTTCAAAATCGGCAAATTACACACGGAATTTTTGGCGACATTGACCTCGAAGCGCACCGCGAATGGGAAGAAAAAGTTTGTGCTTCGGCGGAGATTGAAGCGGTTTTGCCGTTGTGGGCGGAAAATCGGCGCAAACTCGTTGACGAATTTCTCGCCGAAGGTTTTAAAGCTGTCGTCGTTTGCGTCAATGAAAAGTTTTTGGACGCGGAATTTTGCGGACGCATTTTTGATGACCAATTTCTCGCCGATTTACCCGAAACGGTTGATGCTTGCGGCGAAAACGGCGAATTTCACACATTTGTTTTTGACGGACGGATTTTCAAAAATCCCGTAAAGTGTGAAGTTGCTGAAATTTATCGGCACGAAACCCAATTTCCATCGGGTGACACGGAGAAGTTTTCTTACGCCAAACTTTTACGTTTGTAATCTGTCAAAGCAAACCGTTTTGTGGCAAAATCCATCTATGCTTTTTCGTGAACTTTTAAAGGGCGAACTTCATAATCAACGCGCCGATTTTCAGCGTTTTGCTCAAACGCAAGCCGGCGATTTGACCGATTATCTGGCAAAATTGCAGAAACTTTGCCACACTTCAAGCGCGGAAATTTGGGAAAAATTGCGCGACATAAATGATGCGGGCGCGTTGCCGTCGGCGGAATTGGATGACGCGAAATCATTCTCTTTCAGCTTTGCGGAAAAGTGGCAAAATCACGAAGAAGCACGGCGTTGGGCGGCTTTGATTTTACAAAACCGCACGACGTTTGCGGCGGATGGAAGCCAACTTTATGCTGAAAAAGAAACGTCTTTGCCCGTCGCGGCAATTCAAATCGGCTGGTTTGAAAATCCTCACGATGAACATCAATCTTACGAAAAAAACGCCAAATTTACTGTGCTTTCGCCCGAAAAACTTTTGTCTCAGGATGAGCCTGTGATTCCTGAAACCAAAGTCGGACAACTGCGTTTTGAAGCGGAAGTCGAAAAAGTCGAAGAATTTTTGCAAAAGAAAAGTGGTTGGCAAGCGCGTGGTGAACGAATGCCGATTGCCTTTTATGATGGAACGCTTCTGCTGTCAACGCCGCATCCGCAAACGAGTTTGCAAGTTAGTTTTACCAATAAATTAGTCGAACTCGTGCGCTTTTCGATTACCGCGCGAGTTCCGCTGGTCGGCTATGTTGACCGCAGTTATGCGCGTGATTTATTGAGTTTACTCGATAACTTTGAAACGAGTGCGCTGTCCAATGTCAGAACGCTTTACGATGCCACGATTCTCCACGCGGAAACTGCAAACTTTCCGCAAGTCTTGAACTTTTGGGGCGACAGAACTTGCTTTTGTTATTCAAAACGGCGCGGTTTGAGCGCGTTTATTGACACGGAAACAGATAAATCAATCGTCGGCTTTGCCTATTTGCAAACAACTTCAGACAGCGCACCGGCTCGATTAGATATTCCGTCGTGGGTTTATGAAGACGGTCTTTTGAATGAAGTTTTGGATGTTGTTCGTGCCGAATGTGTCATCGGTTTGGGCTATCCTTACGCGCTTGAAACGGCTGACCAAACGGCGGTTATCACGATGCGCGACCGGGAAGTTTTTCTTGCGGCTTTACAAGACTTTGCAAGTCGTGAAAAACT
>JANOXW010000613.1:0-1734 GCA_031418635.1 Acidobacteriota bacterium | reverse complement strand
CCGAACTCTTAAACACATCGTCAGGTTCAGGCGAGCGAAGTAAAACTTCGTCTTCGGTTGTTTGCCAGTAAGAATTATTTTCTTGCTCTTTTGCTTCGCCAACCGTTTCCGGCACTTTCGGCGCGTCTTTTTTAACTTCGGTTTTATTTAATTTAGTTTTTGCCATAGAAAGAGTTTGTTGAGTTTGTTGAGTTTGTTGAGTCAGAGATTTACTCTCAATAAACTCAACAAACTCAATGAACTAGATTCCCATAATATTGTATCCGCAATCAACGTAAATCGTTTCGCCCGTGATTGCCGACGATAAATCGCTGACTAAAAATAATGCGGTGTTGCCGACTTCGCGGGCTTCGACGTTGCGTCTAAGCGGTGATCTTTCGGCGATGTGTTTGAGCAACGTCCCCATATTTTTTACGCCGCGAGCCGAAAGTGTGTTAATCGGTCCTGCACTGATAGCGTTGACGCGAATGTTTTGCTTGCCCAAATCTTCCGCCAAATATCTGACCGAAGATTCGAGCGCAGATTTTGCCACGCCCATCACATTGTAATTTCGCACGACCTTTTCTGCGCCGTAATAGCTCATCGTGATGATGCTTCCGCCGTCTTTCATCAACGGAACAGCGGCTAACGCAACTTGCGTCAGCGAAAATGCGCTGATTTCGAGTGCCGTCAAAAAGGCTTCGCGGCTCGTCGTCAAAAATTCGCCTTCGAGTGCTTCTTTCGGCGCGTAAGCAATCGAATGAATCAAAAAATCGAGTTTGCCAAACGTCTTTTCAACCGTCGCAAACGCCGCGTCAACTTCCGCCTGATTCGTAACGTCGCACGGCACGACAATCGCGTCCGTCATATCTTTGGTCAATTTTTCGACATTGCCCTTGAGCCGTTCGCCTTGATAAGTAAAAGCCAACTTCGCGCCTTGTGCCACACACGCCTGAGCGCACGCCCAAGCGATTGAACGCTGATTGGCGACACCAAAAATCATTCCAACTTTGTTTTCGAGCATAATTTCTTAATCCTAAAGTCCAAACAGCAAATTGTAAATGGAAAAATCCCATTTGTTAAGTTAAGCTATCCAACTAATCTTAAATTTCCAACTTTTTATCACTTATGAAATTATCTTTTGAAGAATATCAAACAAATGCCAAACAAACGGCTTTGTATCCGAATCGGCTGAAAAACCTCGAATATCCAACGCTCGGACTCGCGGGCGAAGCGGGCGAAGTCGCCAACATTGTCAAAAAAATCCAACGCGATTTCGGTGGCGAAATTACCGACGAGATTCGCGCTAAACTAAAAGACGAACTCGGCGATGTGCTGTGGTATATTTCCGCTTGCGCTGACGAATTAGGCTTGACGCTCGCCGAAATCGCCGAATTTAACGTCGAGAAACTAGCAAAACGGCATCATCGAAAAAATTAATTTTTTATAAATCGAGTTTTTTGGTGCTATGCCCATTGGTGCGGGCGACTTTGTTTATCTCGGCACTTTCTTCCATTTTGTCAACGGTTTGCACGAGGATTTCGCGCAGACGTTCTAATCTTTGGCTGGTTGAACGAGTTTCGAGAAGTTGATATTTCAGCGCAGGTTCGAGATTAAACGCGGCGGTAACGAGAAAAGAAAGTTGTTCGGGCGCGGCTTGCGGAATGTCGGGAAACGCGCCGCGTTCACCACTGAGTTTATGCGCGGCTTTGGCGATTCGTCTGAAAAGCACGAAAACTTCGTCCGCCAACGGAT
>JANOXW010000612.1:0-10399 GCA_031418635.1 Acidobacteriota bacterium | reverse complement strand
AGCAAAGTCCCGATAAACCATCTTCGGATTATGCTTACTCATCACTTTGGTGATCGCCGCCGTCAAAGTCGTCTTGCCGTGATCCACATGTCCAATCGTCCCGATGTTCACATGCGGTTTGCTTCTATCAAATTTCTCTTTACTCATATCTTTTGTTTAGCTCCAAAAATCAAAAAATTAATTTTTAGCTACTTGCTCCTTTAACTTTGGCAATTACTTCTTCGGCAACATTTTTCGGTGCTTGGTCATAACGCTCAAAGTGCATTGTTGATGTAGCGCGACCTTGGGTTGCGCTTCTTAAATCTGTTACATAGCCGAACATATCTGAAAGCGGAACATACGCGGTAATAACTTGGACATTGCCGAGACGCGGCTCCATTTTATCAATTTGTCCGCGCCGACGGTTCAAATCACCGTTGACTGCGCCCATATATTCTTCTGGTGTTACAACTTCGATTTTCATAATCGGTTCGAGAATCACCGGTTTTGCTTTTTTTACCGCGTCTTGAAACGCAAACGAACCGGCAAGATGAAACGAAATTTCGTCGGAGTCAACTTCGTGATACGAACCGAACAGTAATCTGACTTTAATATCAACTAATTCGTAACCTGCCAAATAGCCGCGTTGCATAGCATCTCTGACACCTTCCATCGTCGGTTTGATAAATTGGCGCGGAATCGAGCCGCCGGTAATTTTATCTTCAAAGACAAAACCTTCGCCCGGTGCCGGTTCGATTTCGAGTTCGACGTGACCGAATTTGCCACGCCCGCCCGATTGTTTTTTATAGATTTCTTTGCCCGCGGCTGATGCTGTAATCGTTTCACGATAAGCAACTTGCGGTTTGCCAACATTGGCTTCAACGCCGAATTCGCGTTTCATCCGGTCAACAATAATTTCGAGGTGCAGTTCGCCCATTCCGGCAATTATTGTCTGCCCGGTTTCGTGGTCGCTGGAAACTTGGAAACTCGGATCTTCCTGTGCCAGACGATTTAGAGCAATGCCCATTTTATCTTGGTCTTGGCGAGTTTTCGGTTCAACTGCAACGCGCACAACCGGATCAGGAAATTCCATTGATTCGAGAATAATCTGTTTACTTTCGTCGGAAATCGTTTCGCCGGTGGTAACATTTTTCATACCGCCGATAGCGATAATTTCGCCCGCCGAAGCCGAATCAACATCTTCGCGCTTGTTGGCGTGCATTAACATCAACCGTCCGACGCGCTCTTTATTGCCTTTGATGGTGTTATAAACGTAAGAACCGGACTTAATTGTTCCCGAATAAATTCGGACAAAAGCGAGTTGCCCAAGATGCTTGTCCGCCATCAATTTGAAAACCAAACCTGAAAATGGCGCACTCGCATCGGCGGCGCGTTCTTCAACTTCGTCGGTTTTCGGATTAACACCTTCAATCGCCGGCACATCAAGCGGACTCGGCAAATAATCAACTACCGCGTCAAGCAAAGTCTGCACACCTTTATTTTTGAAAGCCGAACCGGTAACGACCGGCACGATTTTCATTGCCAATGTGCCTTTGCGAAGGGCTTTGCGAATCTCATCTTCGCTGATTTCCTCGCCTTCCAAGTATTTTTCCATCAAATCGTCATCAATACTTGAAACGGCTTCGACCAATTTTTCGCGGGCTTCGGTAGCGGCTTCAACTAAATCGGCGGGAATTTCAACAACTTCATATTCCGCACCTTTGGTTTCGTCGTTCCAAATCAAACCTTTCATTTGGATTAAATCAACGACACCTTTGAGTTGATCTTCAAGACCAATCGGAATTTGCAGAGCGACGGCGTTTGCGCCTAAACGAGTTTTGATTGATTCAAATGAGCGTTCAAACGAAGCACCGGCACGGTCAAGTTTGTTAATAAAGCAGATACGCGGAACTTTGTATTTGTCGGCTTGTCGCCACACTGTTTCGGATTGTGGTTCGACACCAGCAACTCCGTCAAACACGGCAACTGCGCCGTCAAGAACGCGCAAAGAGCGTTCAACCTCCATCGTAAAATCAACGTGACCGGGCGTATCAATAATGTTAATGCGATATTCGACACCTGTGCGTGTCCAGTAACAAGTCGTCGCGGCGGATGTAATGGTAATTCCGCGCTCTTGTTCCTGTTCCATCCAATCCATCGTCGCCGTCCCTTCGTGAACTTCGCCGATTTTATGCGAAACACCCGTGTAGAACAACACGCGCTCAGTTGTCGTGGTTTTACCCGCGTCAATGTGCGCCATAATGCCGATGTTTCTAAATTTTTCTAAACCTATCTTTGCCATTTCTTTATCGTGAATCGTCAATCGTTCTTTTTCCTTTTACGATTTACGATTCACCATTTACGTTCTTAAAATCTATAATGTGCAAACGCTTTGTTTGCATCTGCCATACGGTGAACGTCGTCTTTTTTCTTGACCGAACCGCTTCTATTATTCGATGCGTCGAGAATTTCGCCCACCAATTTATCGGTCATCGTTTTCTCGCTTCTTGAACGCGCAAACCCGACAATCCAACGAATCGCCAAGGTGTGTCGGCGGTCTTTGGTAACTTCCAGCGGAACTTGATAAGTCGCACCGCCGATGCGCCGTGATTTGACTTCCAAAGTCGGCGCAACGCTGTCAATCGCTTTTTTGAAAATTTTCAAAGGCTCTTCGCCCGTCTTTTCGCCGATTTTTTCCATCGCGCTATAAAACGCTTTTTCAGCAACCGATTTTTTCCCCGCCAACATCACACCGTTGATGAATTTCGTAACCATCACGCTGTTGTAAATCGGGTCTGGTAATATATCTCTTTTTGCGGCAACTCTTCTTCTTGGCATAACTTTTTCAATTACGAATTACGAATTTCAAATTACGATTTGCTGAACGACTTTACGATTTTCAATTCGTAATTGATTATTTCGCTCCTTTCGGGCGTTTCGCGCCATATTTTGAACGCGATTGATTTCTGTTGGCAACACCCGATGAGTCGAGCGTTCCGCGAATAACATGGTAACGAACACCGGGCAAATCCTTAACGCGACCGCCGCGAATCATCACAATCGAGTGTTCCTGCAAATTATGTCCGATGCCCGGAATATAAGTCGTAACTTCGATTCCGTTGGTCAGACGCACACGTGCCACTTTTCGCAGAGCCGAGTTCGGTTTTTTCGGCGTTTGCGTATAAACACGAGTGCAAACCCCGCGTTTTTGCGGACTGCCCTGCAACGCCGGACTCGCGGTTTTATATTTAACGGCTTTGCGCCCTTTGCGAACAAGTTGGTTAATAGTCGGCATCTTTATCCTTAAGTATTGGCAGAAACACGCATGTTATTAAGTGTGTCTTATGAAACTTCGCACACTTAAATAACGTGCGTGTTTCTGCCATTTTCAAACGACAGTAACCTCTGACCTGCCTCTAACCGAATCAAATTCGGCAGTTAGCGCAAGCGGTTACTATTAAAAAATTAATAAACTAAATTAAAATCGTGGAAAGTTATTTTTTACAAAAGCACAGTTGACTTTCCTTTCAAAACTTTTCTGTGGCGTGGCTTTTTAATTAGGTTAGCAAAACAATTCTATTTTTTAATGATTTGCCCTAAACGCTGGAGCGTTGTTCTTTTTCAAAAAAGACGCGGACGAATAGTTTTACGCCACAATAAATGTTTGTCGCATTTGAATTTATCAAATGCTTCACGCTTTCAAGCAATCTTTATAGACTGCATCAGACGAAATGTCCGAAACTTCAGACTATACGAAACTGAAAAAGGTTTGTCAAGTGGCAGACGAAAGTTGGGGGAATTTAACTCAGGATGTTTCAGCCAGCGTTCTATCGTTTGGCGGCAGAACTGTCGCCGCGCATAAGATGTTCAATTTCTTCAACCGTCGCGGTTGAATTATCGCCAACGGTGGTCATCACCAAAACGCCGTGTGCTGTGCCGCAATTAATGGAAAATTTTAAGTCTTTTTCGTTTAAAAGTCCGCAGATGAAGCCCGAAACAAAAGCATCGCCACTACCTACACGGTCTAAAACATTTGTTTTAACGTATTTATCGGCGACGATTACTCGGTTATCAGCAAAACACGCCGCGCTGAAATTGTGTGAACTCGCGTTGTGAGTGTCGCGCAAAGTGGAAACAACTATTTGTAGATTTGGAAAATCCACTTGCATTTTTTCCGCCGATTTTTGAAATTTCTGCTTGTCAAATTCGGCAACACTTGGTTTGAATTTATCCGACATTACGCCGAAAACAACGTCAGCAACCGGTAAAAATTCGCGGTTCAGATTATTTGCTTCAACTTTGCCGCCGCGATTTTTCCAGAGTGAAGCGCGATAATTCAAATCGTAAGAAACAATCGCGCCGTTTTCCTTAGCGATTTTGACGGCTTCGAGGGCAACTTGTGGGGCAGTTTCGGAAAGTCCCGTAAAAATGCCGCCCGTGTGAAACCATCGGACTTTTTGTTCGCCGAAGATTCTTTCCCAATCAATGTCGCCGACTTTTAATTGCGAAATCGCTGTGTTTTCACGGTCAAAACAAGAATCCGGCACACGCAGTCCGAAGCCGCGTTCGATAAAATATAAACCGTTGCGCGTATTTTCATTATCACGCCACAAAATTTCCGACGCATCAACGCCGCCCGCGTGAATCAGATTTTCCGCTAATCGTCCGAGCGCGTTATCAGCCAAAGCCGTAACGATTGCTGTGCGTTGGCGAAAAGTCTTGGCTAAATTTCGCGCCACATTATATTCGCCGCCGCCATCAAAAACGCGGAAATTCTGCGTCGTGTGAATCCGTTCATCTCCCGAATCGAAACGCAACAAAACTTCGCCTAAGGAAATAAAATCCCAACGACAATTTTTCTTATCTTTTATTTTCAGCACGAATTTTTTATGTAGCCAGCAACAACCAAAATATGATTTCTAAAATGATTTTCAAACCATTAATCCATTGGCAATAAAATCTTCGACCGCTACTTCTAACGCGCCGCCAAGAGCCGAACCTTTCGGTTCGCCGCATTCAACCGTCCAATCAGAAGTTTTGCCAACAATGCTTCGTTTGATAGATTCGCGCAATGGTTTGTTGATATATTTCCAACCGTAAACCAATCTTCCGCTAACAATTACCTGTTGAACGCCAATGCCCATAATGACGTTAGCGATGCCGATGCCGAGATATTCGCCGATTTTTTCGAGCGTCTTTTGCGCTCTTGTTTCGCCGGCTTCGGCGCGAGCGACAATTTCGACAAAGCGCGGCATTTTCGAGCCGTCAAAAGCGGCGCGATCGCCCGTGTAAAGTGAAGCCGCCGAAGATGCCGACGCATATTTTTCCCAACAACCACGATTTCCGCAAACACACGGTTTGCCGCCCGCCATAATTGTCATATGTCCAAATTCGCCCGCAAATCCCTGTCCGCGTCCGGTGCCGCGATAAATCTCGTCGTCAATGACCAGACCGACACCGATTCCCGTTCCCGACCTGACTAAAATAAAATTATTTAATAAATTGCCGGTTGAATGTCGCAATTTTATTCGAGATTCAAACAATGCCGCCGCTGTCGCGTCATTTTCAACAATGACGGGAATTTCACCGAAAGCCAGAGCATCGGCAATAGCCACATTCGACCAACCGAGATGCGGCGCATAGAGCAATTTGCGACGCGTTTCATCCGTCGGACCCGGAATACTGACACCAATGGTTCGCAATGTGCGTTTTTCGACACCGGCACACAAGTTTTCAATTTTTTCACGAGCTGTTTTCAATGCAACGTCAGGTTCGGATGGCGTTTCAAATTCTTCTTCCGTCAAAACTTCGCCCTTGATTGTGGCTAATCCGACCTGCGAATGGCGCACGCCCAAATTAAGTCCGACAAAAAAATCATTCTCATCATTAAAACACAAACCTACCGGCGGTCGTCCCTGTGTGCGATTCACGTTATCCGTTTGATATGCGGCTTCGCGGATAATATCACCGACCAGCAGAGGCTTGACAATCTCCGTTACCGTACTGCGATTAACGCTTAATCGCCGCGCAAGTTCAATCCGTGAAATCGGATGCAAGGCACGAATGTAGCGCAACAACATTCGTGTCGTTTTAGCCGGATTTAACGCATTGGTTTGTCGGTCGCTGTTCATTTTGGACAACAAATCGTTCATTTGCATTTCAAAGAAATCGCTAGTTTTAATTAAATTTTTCCGCAAAATCAGTCTGCAAATGATTATAAAGTAACTGTCTGCTCTGCCCAAAATTGAAATTCACGATGTTTGTTTTCTTCGGCTTTCGTGATAATTTCGCCACTCGCTACATCTTTAATATGTTCAAAAACCTTTTCGCCGACTTCATCAATAGTTTCCGTGCCTTCGATGATGTTGCCCGCCGAAATATCAATGTCGCGGTTCATTTTTTCAAACACGCGATTGTTTGAAGCGAGTTTGATAACCGGCGCAATCGCGTTGCCGATGGTCGTGCCATTACCGGTTGTAAAAACGATGACAGTTGCGCCGCCGGCGACGAGTGCAGGCGTTGATTCTTGGTCATAACCGGGACCTTGCATCAAATTTAAGCCTTTGTTTTTCGGTGCTTCGGCGTATTCGGTAACGCCTTCGACGCGCGTCGTGCCTGATTTTGCAAGTGCGCCCAAACTCTTGATTGTAATATTCAAAAGTCCGCCCGCGATATTTCCCGGCGATGGATTGTTGTTCAAAACACCGCCGAATTTTCCCGCATATTCTTTGAACCAATCAATCATTTGATAAATTGCGCGTCCGGTTTCGGCATCTTTCGCCCGATTTGCCAAAATATGTTCCGCGCCACAAAATTCCGGCACTTCCGTAATCAAAACCGTTCCGCCGTTTTTCACAACTAAATCAGCCGCGCGCCCCAACGCCGGATTTGCCGAAATGCCCGAAAAACCGTCGCTCGAACCGCACTTTACGCCCAAAACCAATTCGCTCAACGAAACTTCTTCGCGCACGGTTTCATTGACAATCGGCAACATTTTTTTGACCTCTTCCAAACCGCGCTCAATCGCTGCCTGTGTTCCGCCGATTTCTTGAATGCCGATTTTAGCAACGGGTTTGTTAAAAGACAATTCGCGTTTCAAAAGATATTTTTCGACCTTTGCAAGATTCGTTTTTTCGCATCCCAAATCAATCAAAATCACGCCGCCGACGTTCGGATGATCGGCATAATTTGCCAAAACGCGCAACATAATTTCCAAATTTGAGCCGTCCTGACAACCACAGCCTTTGTTGTGCGGAATGGCGACAACGCCGTCCACATTCGGAAATTTTTCGCGTTTATAGTGTAGAAATTCCGACATCATCGAAATTTGCGTGGCTTCGTGGCTGGCGCACATCGAAGTCGGGACGATTAAAACAAAATTGCGTGTTCCGACTCTGCCATCAGAACGGCGAAAACCCATAAATGTTCCGCGTTCTTCGATTGGAAAAAAATCGGGTGCAGGCGTGTGCAAATCTCCCGGCATATCGCGTACTACGGGAACGTCATTCGACATATTTTCGTGCGAAATCCATTCGCCCGCCGCAATTCCTAAACTCGTTCCGATTGGCTGACCATATTGACAAACAAAATCACCTGCCGGAATGTGGCGCGTCGCAAAACGATGTCCGGGCGACACGACATCTTTTATTTCAAGATTTTTTCCGTTCGGCAGAGTAATTTGCAAACCTTTTGCCGTTTCTTTTTTGACAACCGCAACATTATCGCGCGGGTCAACAATTATCGCGTAATCGCTAATCGGCGAGGCATGTTCAGTTACAGTATTCATCATAAGAGATAAAAATCAGACTTCTAAAAGATTCGGTAAAACCAATGTTCTGACGTTAGGATGAAGCCGCAGCCAAAGTCCCGGATTTTCGTTCATTTGCTTTGCGCGTTCATCAAGGTCGTCGGAGATTTCAGTTTCCAAAATGCGACTGAAACTCGCCTTTTTGCCCGGTGCGGTGTCGGCATCAACGATTGACTGCACGACTTTTTTCGCGCCTAAAATCGCCGCCGGACCGAGCGTTAAAATATGCGTCGCAGCGCGGCATTCGGCTTCGTCTTCATCGGAAATTTGACTGCCGCCGACTTTAAATTTGCTGATGTGATGTTCCAAAATACTCGATGAAATCGGTATGATTCCCACCACATCCGAAAATCTCGCACCGGAATTCGGTTTTATATAAGCCAGATGCGAAGCCGCTTCAGCTTCCGGTCCGAGTCCGAGAAAAAATAAATCAATGCCGCCTAAACTCTCTAATTTGTCAATATAACCGCTTAATCCTTCTTCTAAATTTTTGGTATCAGTCTGCATCGGCGTAAAACTTTTGATTTTTTTAAAAAAGTTTTCGCCCAAAAGCCGTTCAAAATCGCGGACAAAACTCAAACCGTTGTTCATCGCCAGCGGCGCAAGCGCGTCTTGCGTGAAAACGTGAAGACGCGCCAGCATTTCGTCAATTTCATCCGTTTCGGCTTTTTCACCCAAAATCCGATACATCGCTTGTGCGCCGCGTCCACCTAGAAGAAGCATCACCAAATCACCACCGTTTTTGGCGGCAACGGCGGTTTTCAATTCTTCAAACATCGCTTGTCCGACGGCTTTTTCAGATTCTAAAACTTCGTAATTATGTGATAAAATCGGCGTTCTGATAAAATTATCGGATATTTGCGAATCATTTGCGGTCAACCACATATTGCCTTCGACTTCGCGGCGTTTTATATTTTTTGATTTTGAAGCGTCCATTATTTCGGCTGATTTTTTAATAAGTTTTGGAACAATAAAAAATAGAACCTGCAAAACAAATTTTACTGATAAATAATAATTTGGTCTAACCAATTTATTATGACAAATAAACTTTTATCATATTGCACAAAATAATTCAAGATGACATATCTTATAATGAATAATAAGTTTTTAGGCAATCGAATTTGAATATTTGATTGACAAGAGATGTCGAACAATGGTAAAAAAATATAAATCATTTTACCAATTGGTAATACCTTTGCCAACAAAATAATTCGATTTATTTGATTGCTTCGACTTAAATCTAAAGTAAGAGTTTGTTACGGTTGGCAATCCTTTCTTTATAACACGAGTAAATATGAGTTTGAAAACATTAGAGTTAAACGGTAAAACGGCGGTTGTCATCGGCGGAACTTCGGGCATTGGACGCGCCATCGCGCACGGTTTGGCAGAAGCCGGCGCAGATGTCGTGCCGACTTCGCGTCGAATTGAACAAATTGAAGTGGTGGCAACAGAAATAGAATCATTTGGACGAAAATCTCTGTGCGTTGCGTCGGACGTTTCTGACCGCGCATCGCTTGAAAATCTTTTGCGCGAAACGGTTTCCGCATTTGGAAAAGTTGATATTCTAGTCAATTCCGCCGGACGCACTAAACGCGCTCCGACGCTCGATTTTAGCGAAGAAGATTGGAACGACATTTTGGAAACGAACTTGAACGGAACTTTGCGAGCGTGCCAGATTTTCGGGCGGGAAATGCTCGAAAAAGGTTACGGACGAATTATAAATATCGCGTCGCTTTCGACATTTGTTTCGCTTTTTGAAGTCGCGGCGTATTCCGCAAGCAAAGCGGCAGTTGCTTCATTAACTAAATCTTTAGCCGTCGAATGGTCGTCAAAAGGTGTGAATGTCAATGCTATTGCGCCGGGAGTTTTCAAAACCGATTTGAACCGCGAATTACTCGAATCAACCGAACGTGGCAAGGAATTTCAACTCCGAACGCCGATGAAACGCTTCGGAAAAGTCGAAGAACTCGCTGGCGCGGCAGTTTTTTTAGCTTCCGACGCGGCGAGTTTTGTCAGTGGCGAAATTTTGGTCGTGGACGGCGGATTTTTGGCAAGCGGTGTAAATCAGTAAGAATTTATTAACCACAGATGCACACGGATAAACACCGATGAAATCAAGATAGTTACAAAATAACTTTTGTTAAATTTGTGTTTATTCGTGAAAATCTGTGGTTTCAAATTAATTATTTATTTGTGAGTTCTGAAATTAAGGAAAAAACCGAAAGAATCTTAAAAATGCTTGTCGAAAAAAAACTCGGCGGCGTTTTGATTAACTCACAACATAATTTTTCTTGGATAACAGCGGGCGCGAATAATGGAATTGATTTGAGCAGGGAAAACGGCGCGGCTTCGATTTTGATTAGAAACGACGGCAAAAAATTCGTGTTGGCAAACAGAATCGAAATGCCGCGAATGCTTGACGAAGAAATTTCCAACGAAGATTTTGAACCGATTGATTTTGCTTGGGAAGACGAAAAAAGTTCATCAGATTTTTTGACAACTCGGGCGTTGTCTTTGCTCAAAAACGGCGAAAAAATCGGCGCGGATTTATTCATAAACGCAGCCACGCCGATAATTGAAGGCGACATTGCGCGATGTCGTTACGAATTGACC
>JANOXW010000611.1:0-6809 GCA_031418635.1 Acidobacteriota bacterium | reverse complement strand
CAACTCGTTGCGCCGGCGCGACAAATTACCAAATCCGTTTTGGCAAACTCCGTTACCATTTCCGCAATATATGGACGCACATTCGCGCTTTCCCATTCGGCGCGTTTGTATAATTCCTCAATGTTCAAAGCGTCCGATTCGCCCGTCTGATGTGTAATCTGCAACCGATTTTTGTAAGTTTGCAGATGTTCAAGCGCATCAATCATCGTGTTATTGATAACTCTCGCGCCTTGCGAACCGCCGAAAATCAACAGATTAATTTTTTCGCCTCGTACTTTCGGCTGAATGTCAAAAAACTCTTTCCGCACCGGATTTCCCGTAACCACGCCTTTTTTGCCGAAAAATTTGACCGATTCTTCAAACGTCAGTGCGGCTTTTGTAACGAACGGCGCAAGTCTTCGATTTGTAAAACCCGGAAGCGCATTTGAATCCATCACCAGCGTCGGAAAGCGCATTAAACTCGCCATCAAAAGAACAGGTCCCGAAACATATCCGCCCGCACCGACAACTACATCAGGCTGAAATTCTTTTATCAAACGCCTCGAAGCCAGAAAACTTTTCGGCAAAATCAATAAGCCTTTGATTTTGCCGACCAAACCGACATTCTTCAATCCTGCGCTGTCTATCAAAGAAAGTTCAAAACCATTGGCAGGAACGATTTTCGTTTCCAAACCACGCGAAGTGCCGACAAATTGCACTTTAGAATTTGCATCGCGCCGCATAATTTCTTTCGCCACGGCAATTCCCGGATAAATATGTCCGCCCGTGCCACCAGCGGCTATCAAAACTTTCATTTCAATCCCATTTTCCCGCGCCGTTTTCGATTCAGCGTTTCTTTTTCCGATTTCTCTATCGAAAGAAAACCCGCGTGTTGCGACAAATTCAGCAAAATCCCGACACCGAAAAGCGTAACGACAATCGAAGAACCGCCGTAGGAAATAAACGGTAGCGGAATCCCTTTCGCGGGCAAAATCGAAATTACGACGCTGATATTAAAAAGTGCCTGCACAACGATTCCCGTGATAATTCCCATTCCGAGGAGTTGCCCGAAACGGTCAGGTGCGTTGAGTGCGGCGCGTGCGCCACGCCACAGCAAAAAACTGAATGCGACGACAATTCCCAAAGTTCCGACTAAACCCAATTCTTCACCGACGACGGCGAAAATAAAATCCGAATACGGATACGGCAAATAGAAAAGTTTCTGCTGACCTTTAGCAAAGCCTTCGCCCAAAATTCCGCCCGAACCGATGGCGTAAAGTCCTTGCACAACTTGATAACCGGCATCGTCGGCATATTTAAATGGATCGAGAAACGCAATCAGCCGTTCCATTCGCCACGGCGCAAAAACCAATGCGCCAATGCCAATTATGAGCAAACTAAAACCGACGGTTGCCAAATGCAGAATCTTCGCGCCTGCCGCAAAATAAACCGCGACAAAAATCGCGCATAAAACAATCGTCGTGCCTAAATCAGGTTCGACCAAAACCAACGCGCAAAGAAATGCAAAAACAGTCGCGCACGGCAAAACCGTTTCTTTCAAATCGCCGATAGTCTTTTCGTTCTTGGTCAAAAAATACGCCAAAAAAATCGGCAAAGCGATTTTAGCGACTTCCGAAGGCTGAAACGAAAAACCCGAAAATCGAACCCAACGCCGTGCGCCGTTAGTCGGCGAAAAACCAAAAACGCCAATTAAAAGCACAACCGTCAAAGCTAAAAGTCCATAAACTACCCAACTATTTTGATAAAAGCGATAATCAACTTTGCTCGTCGCATACATCACCGCCAAACCAGCCAGCGTAAATCCGAATTGCTTGTAAAAGTATGTAAATTGGCTTGCGCCATCAGTTTCGCGCAGGGCAATCATCGCCGACGCGCTATAAACCATAATCGCGCCAAACAACGCCAGTGCGGTCGCAATCGCAAATAAAAACCAATCTATGCGGAGTTTTTTAGCCATTTTTCACTTAAACTGCTTTCAGCGGATTAACATACAAAATAATTACTGTGTATTTCTTTTGCAGTTCGGCAAGTTCTTTTGCATCGCGTTCTTGCTGTCGTTTGTCTTCCTCATAACCTTGCGAAGCACCACGCACGGGCGGCTTGTAAAAGCGAATCTCTTTACCTTTGCTGTCAACTAATTTGTCGCTTTCGTATTTCGCACCCAAATTTTTAAGTTCTGCTTCAACTGTAATGATTTTGAACGAAACAACTTCACCCTTGTCATTTTTGACTTCTTTTTTGACTTCATCGCTCAGTTTTACGCCATCAGGCAAATTATCAAATTTCGTCATTTGTTTAGTCGGGCTTGGCGTTGGTATATTTGCGTCTTGCATTTTATCTTTGTCGCATTGCCTTTGACCTTGCGCCATTGCAAAGACGGCAAAAATTATCAAAAAATAGATTTTCATATCGTTTCCTTCGCTTGTTTTTTCGGCTTCAGATTTTCAATTTCATGCTTGAAAACCGTTCCGCGTTCTTCAAAACTTTTGAACATATCGAAACTCGCACACGCCGGCGCAAGCAAAACCGCGTCGCCGTTTGTCGCGTTTTCAAAACTTTTGACAACGGCATCTTTCATCGAATCGGCGCGAATAATTTCGGCGTGATTCTTTAATTGATTTTCAATGTTTGCCGCATCTTCGCCGATTGTAATAACTTGTCGAACTGCTTTTTCGATCAATTCAATCAACGGTTTATACGGCGCGTTTTTGCCGCGTCCGCCGAGAATTAAAATTATTTTGCCGTCACCGTCGCTCAAGGCTTCAAGTGCTTTGCTTGTCGCATCAACCGATGTTGCTTTCGAGTCGTTATAAAATTTTACGCCTTCGATTTCCGGGACAAATTCGATGCGATGCTCAACGCCTTTGAAATTTCTCACCGTTTCGCGCATCGAATCGGGCGACGCGCCACACGCTAAACCTGCCGCCAAACTCGCCAAAACATTTTCAACATTGTGCAGACCACGCAAGAAAATCTCGTCGCGGGTTGTCAAAACTTTTTCCTTGCCGTTGGCGCGACAAACCAAATCTCGTCCGCGCAAAAACAAACCTTCGTTCAACTCTTTTTTCACGCTAAAAAGCGTTACGTTCGCTTTCAAACTGCTTGTCCAACTCGCCGTGATTTCATCGTCGGCGTTCAAAATCGCTAAATCTTCCGCCGTTTGATTCATAAAAATCCGATGTTTGGCGGCGACGTAGTCCGAAAAAAAATCGTAGCGGTCAAGATGATTCGGCGTTACATTCAAACAAATAGCGACATTCGGGCGAAAATCTTTAATTGTCTCAAGTTGAAAACTCGAAAGTTCCACAACCGTCCAAGTTTTATCAGTTGAATTTGCCAAAGTTATCAAAGGCGTTCCGATATTTCCGCCAACCTGCGTTTCAATTTCGGCATTTTTCAAAAGTTCGCCAATCAAAGTCGTCGTCGTCGTTTTGCCGTTGCTTCCCGTAATTCCGACGATGCGACCTTTCATAAAACGATAAGCAAGTTCGACTTCGCCGATAACTTCGCCGTCTTTGCGGTCAACGTATCGCGCCGGAATTGTGTTCGTCGGAACGCCCGGACTTATTACGACCAAATCAATTTGATCAAGCAGCCACGACGGAATTTGTCCGTCCATCAAACCAATTTTTTCGTTTTGAACAGACCTTGCTTCATCCGTCCATTCTGCAATCGGCTTTTTGTCGTGAAGCGCAACAATCGCGCCGCGTTCTGCCAAAAACTTAGCGGAAGCGATACCTGATTTGCCCGCGCCCAAAACCAATGCTTTTTTGTCTTGCAATTTCATTTTGTCCTTAATCGTATTGAAGGTTGTCAAGGAGCGAAACTGTCAACTATCAACTGTTCACTATTAACTGTTTTTCAAAAAAATCTTTTGACCAAACAGTTAATAGTTGACAGTGAACAGTTGATAGTTGTGTTCCGCGTCCTTCTGCCACCTAGTTTGTCAATACAATTACAATTAACAATTAACGAAGTTTCAAAGTCGAAAGACTCAACAACGCAAAAAGTATCGCCACGATTATAAAGCGGAAAACAATCTTCGGCTCTTTCCAGCCCGCCATCTGAAAATGATGATGAAGCGGGGCTTGCAGAAAAATCCGTTTGCCGATGCCGCCTGTTTTTCTGGTAAATTTGAAATATGAAACCTGCATCATCACGGAAATCACTTCCAAAATAAACACGCCGCCGATAAATGGCAGAAGAAATTCCTGCTTTGTCAAAATCGCCACCGTGCCGAGTGCGCCGCCGATTGCCAAACTACCGACATCGCCCATAAAAACTTCCGCCGGTGGCGCGTTATACCACAAAAAACCCAAACTCGCGCCGACCATCGCACCGCAAAAAACCGTCAATTCCGCCGCTTCGGGTTTATGCGTAATGTCGAGATATTCCGCCCAACGCTTATCGCTCGAAATATATGTCAAAGCCGTCAAAGCTGACATCGCAATAAATGTAACACTCGTCGCCAAACCGTCCATTCCGTCGGTTAGATTCACGGCATTTGACGAACCTAACAGCACAAAAAGTATAAAGAACAAATAAATAAGCGGACCGATATATGTTATGCCGTCGGGCAAAGCCGTCGCCTTGAAAAACGGAATGCTCAGATTCCACGGATAATTGGCAAAATACCAAAGCACTGCCCAAATTCCGACTGCAGTTACAAGTTGGAGCAGAAGTTTTTGTCTTTCCGTCAATCCCAAACTACGCTTTTTGACAATTTTTATGTAATCGTCAGCAAAACCGATAGCACCAAAACCCATCGTCGCAAGCAACGCCAACCACAAATAAAGACTGTCAATTCGCGCCCAAAGCAGCGTCGAAAGAAAAACCGCACCGATTATCAAAACTCCGCCCATCGTCGGCGTACCTTTTTTGGCTTGATGTTCCGCCGAGAGTTCTTCGCGGATTTCTTGTCCGTATTTAAGCGCATCAAGTTTTCTGATTACCTTGCCGCCCAAAAGTAACGAAATAAGAAGTGCGGTAATCGTCGCCCAAGCCGTGCGAAACGTAATATATTGAAAGACATTCAAACCCTTGTAAAAATACGACTCGCTGCCTGCGCCGTATTCTTTGAAAATGATTTGATATAAAATGTAATAAAGCATCCGCTTAGATTTTGGATTTTGGGTTTTTTTACCACTTCTAATCGGTCAACCCAATCTATCGTTGTAAATTTCTACTTTTATTTTTTATTTTCCACTTCAAACTCTTTCATCAATTTTTCAACTACTTTTTCCGTTCTTACGCCACGCGAACCTTTGACTAAAACTAAATCGCCCGCTTTGCTTTCGTTTGCTAAAAATTCGGCGGCTTCGTCGGAATTTTCACAAAATTTTGTTTCCATTAAACCATTCGCGTTTGCGCTTTCAACTAAATCTTTTGCCAAACCGCGCACACCGATTAAAAAATCAATTCCGCTTTTCGCAATTTCTCTGCCAGTTTCGGCGTGAATCTCTTTTTCGTTTTCGCCGAGTTCGAGCATTTCACCCGCGACGACAATCAATCTTTTTGCCGTTTGTTTGCCGTCAACCAAAGTTCTGACCATCGAAAGAAGTGCGGCGGGATTTGAGTTATAAGAATCGTTGATAACCGTAATACCTTCCCGAAAATGCAAAACTTCGCCGCGTTGCGGTGGCGGCGCGATTGTTTTCAAAGCATCGGCAACCTCGTTTGCCGACATTCCAAAATTAAAACCGACAGCGGCAGATGCCAGCGCGTTGAGAACATTGTGCCGTCCCGAAAGTTGCATCGAAACTTCGGCTTTTTCGCCCTTTAAATTCAAAATAAACCGCGTTTCACCAAATCGCTTCATCGCAATCTCGCTTGCCGTTACATCAGCCGTGTTTTCGATGCCGTAAGTTATAACGTTGCCTTTTGTAAGTTCGCGCATTGCCAAAACTCTAAAATCGTCCGCATTCAAAATCGCAACGCCTTCGGGTTTCATTCCCTCGACGAGTTCGGCTTTGGCTTTTGCCACATTTTCAATCGAACCAAGATGTTCGACGTGAACAGGCAGAACATTTAATTCAACCGCAAAATCGGGCGGCGTAATGCGGCACAAACGGGCAATTTCATTGTGCGGCGTTGACATTCCCATTTCCAAAACCGCCACGTCGTAAGAATTATCTTTGGCTAAATTCAAAACCGTCAACGGATGTCCTAAACCGTTGTTATAATTCTTGATATTTCTCAAAACCTTCAACCCTTTCGCTTCCAAAACGTGCGCCGTCAATTCCTTGGCAGTCGTTTTTCCCGCGCTTCCCGTTATCGCTACAACCGGTTTATTCCATTCTGAATAAACGCCGTGCGCCAAATTTTGCAAAGCCAAAATCGCATCATCAACAAAGATCAAGCGATCTTGAAATTTTTCTAAAATCTCTTGATTTTCCAAAAATCTATCGAAACGCGCCACGCAAACCGTTGCACCTTTCTCAAACGCCGACGGAATATATTTATGTGAATCTTCAAAATCGCCATTGAAACAGTTGTTTTGGTAGTCGGGTTGCGAAAGCGCAAAAAACACTTGACCCGCTTGGACTTCGCGGGAGTCAATGGCAAACGAATTGACTTCCGTGTTAAGCAAAGCGGGATTTAGTTTCGACGCATCAGCGTTCATAAATTTTATCGCATCGGCAAGTTTCAAGTTTTTTGTTTCATCCTTTTACGCGACGATTTATTTTTCGTTTCGTCACTTAATATCGCTGTTTTTTGCTTCGTTGATTTTTTATCTTCATCCGGCGGTTTGTTTTCTTTTTTCGGTTCTTTAGGTTTTTCAGTTTTTTCGCGCATTGCTATTTTTTCCG
>JANOXW010000610.1:0-1899 GCA_031418635.1 Acidobacteriota bacterium | reverse complement strand
GTTTAGTCCTGACGACCCTGCTGCGGGACACGAATTCGTCTTGTCGCTGATTCCGATGAAACGCTACGGCACGAACGAAGAGGTCGCTAATCTTGCATTGTTTTTGGCAAGCGATGAATCAAGCTACTGCACAGGCGGAATTCACATGATTGATGGTGGATTTATCGCCCAATAGCAAAACCGATACTCACGAGCGGACGAATTTGCCTGAATGAATTTGAGAACGAATGAAGATTGAAACGGGAACAATAATTAACCAATACAAAGTCATCTCTGCCATCGGTAAAGGCGGAATGGGCGAAGTGTTTTTGGCTGAGGATACAAAACTAAAGCGTCAGGTAGCGTTAAAAATTTTGCCGCCTGAATTCGCCGAAGATAAGGATCGAATGAGTCGTTTCGTGCGGGAGGCTCAATCTGCGTCTGCATTGAATCATCCGAATATCATTACGATTTACGAGATTGGCGAATCTGATGGAACGCATTTTATTGCGACGGAATTTATTGAAGGCGAAACATTATCGAAGCATTTGAAAGGTGAAAATATATCGCTTAAATCGGTTTTGGATATTGCGACGCAAATTGCGTCTGCCTTGCAGACTGCTCATTCGGCGGGAATCGTTCACCGCGACATCAAGCCCGATAATGTGATGATTCGGGCAGATGGTTTGGCGAAGATTCTCGATTTTGGAATCGCCAAGTTGTCAGTCGCGTCTGCGTCAGCCGATGCGTCGAGCGAGGACGCGACCGCCATCAAACCACAATCAACTTCTCCCGGAATGATAATCGGCACGGCGAACTATATGTCGCCCGAACAGGCGAAAGGAAAAGTTGTTGATGCGCGAACCGATATTTTCAGTTTCGGGATTGTCTTTTACGAAATGCTGACGGGCAAACGAGCGTTTGAAGGTGAAACGGCTTTGGAAAGTATCAGTTCGATTCTGAAAGACGAGCCGCAACCGGTTAGCCAAATTCTACCCGAAGTTCCGGGCGAGATTGAACGAATCGTCAACAAGACGCTCAGAAAAGACCGCGAAGAGCGTTATCAAACGGCGAAAGATTTAGTAATTGACTTAAAAAACGCAAAACACGAATTGGAGTTTCAAGATAAGTTGGAGCGTTCGATTGTTCCGAATCAAGATGAAAATAAAACTCAGATTTTGAAAGCGACAACTTTAGACGAAATTCATCAAACTACCACAAATCAAACAGTTGCAAGCAATACAAAAACTAAATATCTAGTCGCCGGATTATTAACTTTGCTCCTCACAATCGGCGGATTCTTTGGCTACAAATATCTCTCGCCAACAACCGCACAAATCAATTCAATTGCTGTTCTGCCATTTGAAAATCGGAGCGGCAATGTTGATTCCGAATACTTGAGCGATGGTTTGGCGGAATCTTTGATTTATCGCCTTTCGCAACTTCCCGATTTGAAAGTTAGCCCGACGAGTTCGGTTTTTCGTTACAAGGGCAAGGAAACCGACCCGCAGACCGTTGCCAAAGAATTGGGAGTTGATTCGGTAATGACGGGACGCATCACGCAACGCGGCGATAATCTGACCATCAGCGTCAATCTGGTGGATACGCGAAACGGCAAATCACTGTGGGGCGAGCAATATGAACGCAAGATGTCGGAACTGCTAACAACCCAACGCGAGATTGCCACCGAAATCACCAATAAACTGCAACTCAAACTGTCAGGCGAAAGCGAACAAAAGCTGACAAAGAAATACACCACAAACAACGAAGCGTATCAACTACCTTGTGTGCAACTTAAAGTTTAGTGTTCCAAAAAGCTAAATACTTGTAAAATAAAAGTGACAAAACCTATTTTTACAGGAGTTTAACTTAATGGAACGAGATATTTTTATCATTTCTGTCTATTGTTTGGTAGTCGAG
>JANOXW010000609.1:0-2538 GCA_031418635.1 Acidobacteriota bacterium | reverse complement strand
ATATTTGACGCCTTTTTTGATATTGTGCAAAGGCGAATAATCGTAAATCGCCTTGAATTCGTCAGCGTTTTCCGATGAACCATAATCGGAAGTCCACGCCCAACCGATAGTGAATTTTTGAAACCGCAACATATCCATCACACCGACGGCGGGAAGTGCCGCACCGAACAAATCGGGACGTTGATTCAGAACCGCACCGATGAGCAAGCCGCCGTTTGAACCGCCTTGAATGGCAAGTTTTTCGGAGCGCGTATATTTATTGGCAATCAGCCATTCAGCCGCACCGATGAAATCGTCAAAGACATTTTGCTTTTTCAATTTCGTGCCGGCTTCGTGCCAAGTTTCGCCATATTCCGCGCCGCCCCGCAGATTGGCAACGGCATAAACGCCGCCCATTTCCATCCAAACCATCCGCGAAACCGAAAAAGCGGGCGTTTGCGAGATATTGAAACCGCCGTAACCGTAAAGCAAAGTCGGGTTGTTGCCGTCGAGTTTGATGCCTTTTTTGTGGACAATAAACATCGGAACTCGTGTTCCGTCTTTACTCTTATAAAAAACCTGTTTGACTTCATAATCATTTGGATTAAAAGCGACCTTCGATTCGCGGAAAAGTTCACTTTTACCCGTTTTCATATCGTAACGGTAAATTGTCGGTGGCGCGTTGTAACTCGAATAGCTGTAAAATGTTTCGGTGTCGAAGCGTTTACCGCCGAAACCGCCTGCCGCACCAATGCCCGGAAGTTTGACTTCGCGGACAAATTTCCCTTTGATGTCGTTAATTTTTATCTGCGTGTAAGCGTCTTTCAGATAATTCAAAACGAATTGATTGTTGATAAAATCAACGCTTTGCAAAGTTTCCGCCGATTCGGGAATAACATCGCTCCATTTTCCCAACTTTATCATTGTATCTACCGCGACAAGTTTTCCGCGTGAGGCTTGATCGTCGGTTAAAAAATAGAAAGTTCTGCCGTCGTTGCCGAGAAAAGTGTAGTTGGCACGAAGTTCCATTATCAAAGGATGAATCTGCGCGTTTCGCTTTTGCATCATCGCTTTTTCGTCGTTGCCCTGAATATCAACGCCGGAAACAAAATTGTCGCTCATTCCGGTTTTCGGATTAAATTCCGCCAAACTTTTGTAGAAAACCATATTTTGCGGCGAAGTTCCTTTGCCGACGTAAATAATTAGAAAATTGCCGTCTTCCGTAACCGAACCGCTGACGAAAAACTCTTTGTTGTCGGGACGGTCATAGATCAGAACATCATCGGTTTGCGGTGTGCTGAGTTGGTGAAAATATAGTTTTTGATTGAAGTTCAAATCGCGCAGTTCGATGCCTTTGCCGGCTTCGGGAAAACGGCTGTAAAAGAAGCCGGAATTGTCTTTCATCCAAGAAATTCCGCCTTGCCGATTCGGACGAAGTGTATCCGTCAAATCTTTTTCCGTCGCCACATCGCGCACACGCCATTCCGTTCGGTCAGAACCTGCCGTCGCCAAACCGTAAGCCATCAATTTGCCGTCATCGGAAAATGAAATACCCGAAAGCGCAACCGTTCCGTCGGTTGAAAGTTTGTTCGGGTCAAAAAAGACGCGCCCTTTATCCGAAACAGAATCGGCGATATACAAAACCGATTGATTTTGCAGTCCGTCGTTTTTGTAATAAAAATACTTGCCGCCGACTTTAAACGGCGCGGAGTATTTTTCGTAATTCCAAAGTTCGGTCAAACGCGCCTTGATTTTTGCCCGTTGCGGAATTTGGTTAAGATAAGCAAAAGTAACCTTGTTTTGCGCTTCAACCCACGCTTTTGTTTCAGCCGAATTATCGTCTTCCAACCAACGATATGGATCGGAAACCTTTGTTCCGTGATAATCGTCAATTTGGTCAACCTTTTTGGTTGTCGGATATTCAATACCTGATTGAGCAGAAACACATATCGCAAAAAACATAGAAATTAAAAGCACAACAAATAACTTAGACATCATTTTGAAAATTCACCTCTTATTAAATTTTTGGAAATAGACTTTCGCCTTTAGTTCAAGACTTGGGCAAAATGCGCTTGTTTAAATTGCTCGTCCGAATGATTAAAAACCTCGTCCAATTCTTTCTCGACACTGCCGTGTCCGGGCGGAATTTGCTTAATTATTGGCGCGAAGTTTTTGAAATCATAAAGATCGGTATCAAGCAGATGCGAACCTGTTACGTTTGTTAAAGCCGTCATAATTGATGAGCGAATGTGCGGAATTTCTTTGGTCAATTCAGTAATCAATTTTTTGACGCGGGCGCGTTTGAGATTCGGTTGTGAACCGCACAAATTACACGGAATTATCGGAAACTGTTTTTCTTCGGCAAACTTGGCAATGTCTTTTTCGTGGCAATAGGCAAGCGGGCGAATAATCGTATTTTTTCCGCTGTCTGCCCGCAAAATCGGCGGCATTGCTTTTAATTGTCCGACGAAAAATAGATTGAGCAGAAATGTGTTGATAACATCGTCGGCGTGATGTCCGAGCGCGATTTTTGTGCAGTTTTCTCTGATTGCCGTAGTG
>JANOXW010000608.1:0-2184 GCA_031418635.1 Acidobacteriota bacterium | reverse complement strand
TCCCAATCGAACGCACCGGAAGTTTGCGCCAATCTCTGCGCCACGTTACGCGGATTTTGGAAGAAGGTTACAACGCGCTGATTTTCCCCGAAGGCGGACGGCAACTTTCGGGCGAAATCGCCGAATTCAAACCGATCATCGGCTATCTCGCGCTCAACCAAAAAATCGGAATCTTGCCAATCTATCTCTGGGGAACTTACGAAGCCTTCCCGAAAGGCACAATTATCCCGAAAACGGATAGTTTAGGCGCAAAAATCGGCGCAAAAGTCGGCAGATTTCTCGAATACGACGAACTCCTCGAAATGACCAAAGGCGTTCCAAACACCGAAGCATATAGATTAATTGCGGCAAGAGTCCAACACGAAATCGAAAATATGCGCGACGGCAAACGCGACAAATTCGATGTTGCAAGTGTAAGGAAAAAATGGAAAGCCGAACGCCGCAAAACTCGGAAGCAAGAGCCGGTGATTGATGAGTAAAGCTAAATTTCAAAATCTAAACGAAGCCTTTTGGTATATCCGAGAAAATCCGTTGGAATATCTGACGGAAAAAACTCTTGCGCTATTTAATGCTTTTTGGATTGGTTATGAATGGCGGTATGAAGTCGAATTCAAAAATTATAGAGGTTTTGATTTGTTGGACGGCTTTCACGAATTTATGTGTGAAAAATTCAGAGTTCCGTCAAATCACGGTTCTTACGGTATAGCCGAATTTTATTCACAAAATCAATCGGAAGCGTATGATCTTTGGTTTGATTGTTTAGAAGAATTTTTGTCAAAAAAAGACGGAACTTCCGCCCTTGAAAAATATTTCGTAAAAAGAAGAGAAACAGGTGATATTAATTCAGCTAGAAAAGAAGCGGATTTTTTTACATTTTTACAAAATATGCTGAAAAGACCGCAAATGTATGTCGGAAATAAATCATTTACTTTGATTTCGAGTATTATTTTAGGTTGGTTCAAAGCATCGGAAGATTTCGGTTTTGAAAAAAATGAGCAAGAAAAGACCTTCCAGAGATTTCAAAAATACATCGAAGAAAGACCATTCAGACTGAGAGCAACAGAATTTTCCGATTTGCCGCCAACGCCGTCTTGGAACAAAATAATTTTGTTTCGCAATTTTATTGAAGAAAGCGCATTAAAAATGTTTTCCGAATATGTTGATGAATTCATTTTTCAAGGCAAAGAGTTTATCGAAGATGTAGAATTTCATTGGAAAAATCATCTCGAACACCAAAAAGATTGTCATATTATTAAGAGATGGAAAAAGCCTTATATATTGTGATTTCTGATTCTGTCATTGAAAATGACAAATAATATAGCCCAGCGAGAATCGCTGGGTTAGTTGATAACAAAATCGCTCGCTGAAAGTGAGCAACAATAATTATAAATTTGTTCGACACTTTCAGCGTCGGAGTCCGATTGTTGAAAGAAAGTCCTAGCTATTCTCGCTAGGCTATGTTGTTGGTCGCCGTTGGCGACAGAAGAAATTTAATCGTCAAACTAAATAAACATTGTGAAATTATCAAAATTCAAATTCATTGTTTCATCATTCTTGCTTTTCGCAATCGTTTCAACTTCATTCGCGCAAACGACGCAAAAGGTTGATAAAAAACAGCTTGCCGCGCAGGTGAAAAGTGAGTTTTTGCACGCTTGGAACGGTTATAAGAAATACGCTTGGGGACACGATGATTTGAAGCCTTTGTCGAAATCTTATAAGGATTGGTATGGCGGAACGCTTTTGATGACTCCGGTTGATTCGCTTGATTCGCTTTATTTGTTGGGTTTTAAGGACGAAGCGAAGCAGACGCGGAAATATATTACGGAAAATTTATCGTTTGATAAAGATATTTACGTTCAGAATTTCGAGATTACGATTCGGGTTTTGGGTGGATTGCTTTCGGCTTATCAGATGACGGGCGATAAGAAATTGCTGGCTTTGGCGGAAGATTTGGGAACGCGACTGCTTCCGGTTTTCGATTCGCCGACGGGTTTGCCTTATCGTTATGTGAATTTGAAAACGGGCAAAACAAAGGGCGAAGTATCGAATCCAGCTGAAACGGGAACGCTTTTGATTGAGTTTGGAACGCTGGCGAAACTCACGAAAAAGCCGATTTTTTATGAAAAAGCGAAACGCGCTTTGGTTGAAACTTACAATCGGCGTTCGCCAATCGGACTTGTCGGC
>JANOXW010000607.1:0-4244 GCA_031418635.1 Acidobacteriota bacterium | reverse complement strand
TTTTTGAAGTCAAACTTAATCCTTCAAATACTGATATTAACGCGGTTCGTAACGGCACTGTCCCGCTTTTATCGGCACCGGTTGGAACTTATAGCTTTGTGCAAGAAGTTGACCGAACTTCCCAAAGTACTGCCGTTACTTTGTCAGGCGGACCATATTCCGGTTTATATGCCATCCGGGATAATTGGCGGTTACGGACAACAGCAACCGATGCCAGCCAAGTCCAAGTTCAATTAACCCGCAATGTTCTTAATAATCGTATTCCAATTTTTCAATTCGGTATTTTCTACGACGACGATTTAGAACTGTTTCGTCCGCCAAGATTCGCTTTTGGTGGTCGGATTCACTCAAACCGCAATTTTTATGTTTCGCCCGGCACCGAAGGCGTGTATTTCGATTCACGAGTAACGGCGGTTGGTGAAATCATCACACAAACTTGGCGTAACGGATTTACCGGCGATAGTGCCAACAATCAAACTTTTATCAAGAACGCCTCCGCTATGGATGTCCAGCTTTTGCCAAACAAGGGAAGCGTTTTGAATACAACTAGCGGAAATCCGAATAACATTTTTGCCTCTAACCCGGATTTTCCGCCCAGCCAATTAAATCCGACATGGACAACCGACAGCGCAATTTTTGATGGCAATCTGCAAGCCAGAGTAATTCCGCTCAGACTTCCGTTAAATGTTGGAGCAAATACGGACTTAATAGAAATGGTCAAACGCGGGAAAAAACTTGCCAATGCAGGCGGCGGTGATTTATTTAGAAACAACGTCGGTGCTGTTGTTCCGGTAGCGGCGGTTGATGTTGACAATGAGATTCTCAAAGCCGAACGGTTCGCCAACAAAACAGGCATTCGCGTCAGTCTCGCTGACAGTAAAGCCAAATTGCCGGGTTGCGCTTCGGGAGCCGGTATGGGCGCGGTTGCCGCCCAATGCGGAATAAGACTCGAAGGAGGCACAAGCGGTCTCGGCTTACTTCCGCCTGTGATCAGTCCAACTCCGGTGCCAATCTCGTTAGCCGCTCGCGGTTATCAACCGAAACCAATGAGATCAACCGTCAGCGGTGCATTTAATTACACCCCGACGCGCGTCAACGGCGAACGATTAAACACCGGCGGCGGACGCGAAGTTTGGATAAAAATTGAAACCGTTCAGACTAATGCAGTAACTGGCGATATTGTTACTTCAGATATAACCGAAGACATTCTAAGTATGGGCGTAACCGAGCCGGCAACGCCACTCGGCACCGGCGCGACTAGATTTCAAATTACTGACGCGACTTATAACAATACGGCAACCGACAATTCACAGTTAACTTCGACCACGCCACAATTCGCACCAACCGGCACGGACAGCCGGTCAGTTATTAAACTGCAAAGATTCTATATATCGGGTCCGCCTATTCCCGGTTCGTCTAATTATCTAAGGTCTTATTCCACCGCCAATGGAAATTATAGTGCCGTCGTCCGCTTCACCGGCGTTGATAACGATATTGAAACCACTCTCGGTTGTGTTGCCCTGCTTTGCACGGCGGATAATATTGACCCGACCGGAGGTTTTGAAAACTACGCCCATTTAAAGCGGGCAACCGTTAATGGTGCAACAGATAGAGCTATCGTTCCATTTCCAATCGAGATGTTCGATATGCGTGAAGGATATTATTACGACTCACGCACCACGACTTATTATTCGAACTTGAGCCGGATTGCCCACAACGGCGTGATGAGTATGATTGACATAGACGTTGCCAATCTCAGGCGTTTTTTAAGAGGCGATTTCAACGGGCTTTTTCCAATTGATACTCCCTTGGCAATCAGCAAAGGCAACGTCGGATTAGTAAATACTGATATTCCTGAACGAAATGGCTGGGTTTTATACATTTCCGACCGGCGCGGCGATGCCGATTTTGACGGTGAATTAGATATGGAAGACATTTACGGCGCGGCTCCCGGCAATGACGGAATTCTTCAACGTGGCGAAGACCTCAATCCGACCGGCACTTTTGGAAACGGTGTGCTTAACACGAGTTATGGAGTTGAAACCGAGAGATACAACACCAATGCCGTAACTCCTGACGTGGTGGCAATTAACGACCATCAATACTATCGGCGCGGTGTTCGATTGATTAACGGCACAACCTTACCCGGCATTTACGATGCGGCTAATGCCGCCAATACCAGAGGTTTCACAGTGGCTTCCGAAAATGGCGTTTATGTTCAGGGAAATTACAATGCAACCGGTGTTTCAAGTGTTCCGGCGACGGGAAACACACTTTACAACAATTATCTCCCGTTTAATACGCCGACTCACATTCCGGCTTCGATTGTGGCGGATGGAGTAACTGTTCTTTCCAACGCTTGGAATGATGGAAAAAGTTTTTCCAGCCCGGTAACTAGTCCATATGACCAAAGCGCACGAATTGCTTCGACGACGCAAATGCGTTTTGCGATGATTTCGGGCGACACGATTGCTAGTATCCAAGGAACGCCGAATCAAGGCGGAATTTCACCGCAATTAAACGGCGGAGTTCACAATTTCAAACGGTTTTTGGAAAGATGGACCGGACAGCGTTTAGATTATAGCGGTTCGTTGATTAACCTTTTCAACTCGCGCAACAACAACGGTTCTTTCAAATGTTGTAATACGGTTTATAATCCGCCGATTCGTAATTGGGTGTTTGACAGTACATTTCTCGACGCTGCTCGTCTGCCGCCCGGTACGCCATTTTTCCAATATATTCAAACGACCGGCTTTGAGCGCACTAACGATTAGAAAAAGAACGCCCACACTCCATCTTAAAAAACACTTGTGCAATCAAATTGCACAAGTGTTTTTTTATCAGTTATGTAATTAGCGAACTTTGAATTTATAATGTCGTAAGGTTAAATGAAAGTTGGCGGATTTTCATTTTCCCAAGACACAATGAAGGAACTCTCGTTAAATAACACACGACTTGACGGACGCTATGACATTCAGTCAGTTTTAGGACGCGGCAGTTACGCGGAGATTTATGTAGCGCGTGATTCTCTGGCATCGCCGCAGTCGCCGCACAGTTTGGTCGTTATCAAAGCTCTCAATGTTTTTCTGCAAAATGATTTGGACACGGATTTGGAGCGCACGTTGGTCGAGAATTTTCAAAACGAAGCGGTTGCGCTTGACCGTGTGCGCCATCCGAATGTTATCAGCCGTTTGGGACACGGCACGGCACGGGATTTACGCAATACGGTTTTTCATTATCTCGTGCTTGAATATCTGCCCGGCGGCGATTTGGCAAGAGCCTGTCGGGAAAAGAGTTTGTCGTTGACGCAAGCCTTGTTTTACCTCGAACAAGTTTGCGCCGGACTCGGACACGCGCACAAAAGCGGTATCATTCACCGCGACATCAAACCGCAAAATTTACTTTTGACCGAAGACCGTAAAACCGTAAAAATCGCGGATTTCGGCGTGGCGCGAATGTCGCAATCTGATTCGCCGATAACGCGCGTCGGAACAAATATGTTTGCTCCGCCCGAACACAGCCCAATGTTTGCCGAAAATACGGGAACATTGACCGTTACCGAATTAACACCCGCCGCCGATATTTATTCGCTGGCAAAATCGGCGTATGTTTTGATAACCTGCGAATCGCCGCGCTTTTTCTCTAATCAGCCGATTATCGAACTTCCCTTTGCGATGCGACAAAAACCTTGGGCGGAAACATTGCTCGAAGTTTTGCACAAAGCAACCGATAATAATCCATCAAAACGGCATCAAAACCCAACCGAATTTTGGCAAGATTTATCGCGTATTAAACTTCTCGCCAACTCTGAAGACGGCGAAACTCTGACGCAAATTTCATCGCGCCCACACACGATTCCACAACCGCACGTTGCCAAAGGTTATACGCCGCTTGCGCCAAACCGTCCGCATTTTAACACTTCGCAGAACTTGAAACTGAATCCCAACATTTCCGCCGCCAATAATCTGCCGCTAGTTGTCCAAGTGGAAAAGGAAAATGAACTTCCCAAACCGCAACCGCAATTTATCGAACATAAAACGCTTCCTGAACAGGAAATCGTTAGTGAAAGAAAGCCAAAACGCAAGCGAAGTTTTCTACGCCGCTTTGCTATTTTTATAATTTTTATCGCCGCATTTGCCGGAATTCTTTTTGCAACGCATAATTATCTGCGCGGACGCGGTATTTTACCTAGTATTAGTAATCCGTTCAAACAACAAACAGGTATTGCCAACGGCGACGTTTAT
>JANOXW010000606.1:0-3854 GCA_031418635.1 Acidobacteriota bacterium | reverse complement strand
CGCAACGGAACATATTCACCAAAAGGCACGAGATGAATTTTATCATATTGACCGATTTTTTCGCCCTTTGGATTGATCATCACGGCGGAATTGTAAAAATTGGTGCTTTTCAAATTTGGTTGAGCAGAATTAAAAAGCACCGAAACATTATTTTTTACCGCAAAATTTGTAATAAATGTTTGAAATTCGCGGTCGTCTTCATACATAAAATTCATCGGCGATTCGGGGAAAATTATGATGGTGCTTTGTCCTTCGTCATTTGTCCTTTGTTCTTTGTTCAGAGCATTTTCGGCAAGTTCAACGTGGCGTTGACGCAAGTTTTCCCATTCGTTGAATTTTAATCCGTTCATCGGAACATTTGGCTGAACGGCGACGACTTCGGCGGAAACCTTCTTATTGCTTTCAGAAATATTATTTAAAGGTAGCGAATAATCTAAAACCGCTGAAAAAATCCAAAATCCTACAAAAGCAATGATTAAAGATTTCTTATTTTTAATGATGGGCGGCTCGTCAATTGATATAATTCCTGCTTGAATACCTTTTTGAATATTCAAAATATTTCTAAAAAATTTGGCGAAAAATTGACCATAAAAATATAAAATGGAATAAGCAATAAGAAATAGCCACAAACCTGTTAAGACAACAAGAAAAGTTGCGAGATAAACACTACCAACGGACGCATATTTCAAAATTCCACTATTAAACGCTTGCGAATAACCAATCGCATTCCAACTATTTCCTGTCAGATTAAAGCGTAAAAATTCCGTTGCCGTCCACAAAAAAGGCGTGGCGAAAATTGCGTAAGTTCCAAAGCGTTTTAATAATAAAGAAAAAATCGCGCTAAAAATGGCGGGGAAAAGTCCGACAATTAAAGTTACGATAAAAAGCAAGAGATATGCAATGACGGATGGAACTCCGCCGTAAATTATCGGCGCGAATGTCAGCCACCAACAAGTTCCGAAAAAGAAACAAATTCCGAAAATCCAGCCTAAAACAAACGATTTTACCACCGATTCTTTTTCGCGCTCAATTGCAAAAAACAAAGGAACAAGCGCAAACCATGCCAGAAACCACCAATCAAAATCAGGAAAAGAGAGCGTCAATAAAATGGCGGAAAGCAAGGCTAAAAGCGCATTTACAGGCGACGGCAGTTTAGCTTTGGCGGCGGAAAACTTCATAGCTGCCATTTTAGCAAAAAAATGTCGTAGTTGTGAGTCGCTGAATAAGTTTCAGATTTTAGGTTAATAATGTTTTCGACCTAAAATTTGAAACTTGCAACCTGAAACCTATAATTCAATTTGAAAGGCTTTCAATCAATCTGAACGGTCAGATTGAACGAACAAGCAAAAAATGTCACCTTAAAAATGACGAATTTTGTCATTTCGACAAAATTCTGTTTCTGTTTCTGTCAAATTGCCTTGTTTTATTTGAAATCAATTGAAAAGATATTTCAAATCCGATAAATCCAGCTATGTTTTTTAAGATGTTGAAATAATAGGACTTTAAAGCAGGAGAGTCTAGCCGATTTCGACTAGACTCCGTAATAGGAAAGATAACTGAAGGAACGCTCGGAAGGTGGTCAAGCGCAATAGCAAACTGCGCTCGGAGAAGAGTTGGCGGCGGGGTCTTATTAGATTTAATAAGCTAGCCACTCTTGCGTATTGCACATAACGTGCCAGACCTTTGGTTTCAGGTTTCAGGTTTCAGGTTTCAGGTTTCAAAGACCGATAAATACAGGCTTTTTATCTAATAATAATTTTCAAAAGTTAGAAATCCCGACTAACCTGAAACCTCAGACCTCAAACCTCAAACATAAAAAGTTACACTATTTGCGACATTCTATTAAAAGCCAAAATTAAACGGATTTATTCCAAACCTTTTTTATTTGCCGCAACGCTCGATTTGTCGTTCTAAACCGAGCGCATTTTGATTTTCTTTATCAATGACCATCGCGGAAGCCGAATAATTTTTCGCCTGCAAGCAATCGCCTTTTTGCAAATAAATTTTGCCCAGCGCAATATGCGCGTCAATCAACTGATTATCCCAAAAGAGCGCGGTTTTCAACGAACTGACTGATTGCTCTAAATCGCCGCGCCGCAGATGGATATTGCCAAGCAAAAGGTATGCCTCGGCACTCATCGGTTCGCTTACCAAAACACGGCGCAAAACCGCCATTGCTTCGTCATCGCTTCCGCTTTGATAAAATCCGCGGGCTTGCGCCAACAAAGTTTCGGTTTCGTTCAAAGCCGTCGGCGCAGGTGTCGCTTGCTTTTTAATTAACACAACGCTGACAAAATCCTTGCGCGGCGGTTGAGCAACGCGCAAATTTACTGCATTAACTGTTTGCTTATCTCTCCATTCAGTTTGCAATTTGGCATATTGATTATTTTCCGTTAAAAAGCGTTTAGCTTGGTTATCAAAATCGGCGGCTGATGTGTCGCCCATCTTTTCCAAAGCCTTTGCCAATAAAAAATAACTTTCGCCGTCGCGTGAATTATTGGCTAAAACGGGGCGCAATTCTTTAGCAGCTTCGGTGTAATTATTATTTAAAAAGAGCGCGAAACCGTAATTAAATCTCGCGTTCGATTCATCAGGCGCAGATTCCGCCGCTTTTTTTAGAAATTCGAGACCTTCTTTCAAAAACGCATCCGATTTCCCTTTGTTCTTCTTTTCGGCAAGCGCGGCTTGCACGTCAATCGCGCCAATCGTGTTATAAACGCTCGTCAATTTCAAATCATCCGCTAACGGACGCAAAACGGCGAGTGCCTGTTCATAATTGTTTTGCTGCCATTGAATCAAGCCCGTATAAAATGCGGCTTCGGCATATTGCGAACTTTCCTGCGGGACACGCGAAAAATACTCGATGGCATCGTTGTTTTTTTTCTGATTCAAATATAAATGTCCGATTTCAAGCGCAGCATCAGCATAAGTTGCGCCCGATTTTTCGTCGGCAAAAATCCGTAGTGCATTTTTAAAGTAAATTTCGCGGGTTTGCGAATCAGCCGATTCAGGTGTCAGCAAACCTTTAATATACGCTTCAAAGGCGCGTGACGGAACTTTATTTGCCGATTCAATAAACTGATTTTGCGAAAACGGCAGGGCTTTGTCGCGTTGATAAAGAATCTGATACGCGACCTGACCTTCGACGGTTTGCAAATTGCCGAGCGCGTCGTTAAGCACAATGTCGCGGGTAATGCGTCTGCCATCGGAGAATTCTTCGCTCAAAAATCTTCCTTCGTTGACACGGATAATCTTTGCTGTAACGCTGACCGTCGCCGCAATGTCGCCCTGCGCGGGAGCGATATTGTATTTTCCCGCAATCAAAATCGTCGCTTTAGCTTCACGCGCAAGTTTCAGCGAAGTCGCCAGACTCGGCAAAATCGTCAACGGCACACGCAGACGTTGCTGAATAATTTTGCGTTCTTGATTGGAAACGACATTCAAATTCGGAACTTTGAGCAAATCGGAGAGCGAATTAGCGAAACTTTCACCAACCCAATTAAATTCCGCTTTTCTCGAATCATTTTCAAACGGCAGAATCATCACCGTATCGGAATTGCTTTGCGCCTTTCCCGAAACGATGGCAATAACCATCAGAAAAATCATCATTAAAACTTTTCGCATAGCTCTATTAACGCTGCATCGCCGAAAAAGATTCAAAAATTTGCACTCATCGGAATTTATCTTTAGCTCGTAAAATAAAAAAGTTCGCTTCCGGTTAAAAGCGAACATTTGACGAGTATGATGCCGACGATTGAAAAAAAGATGGTAGTCTGTACGGGATTTGAACCCGTGTCGCCGCCGTGAAAGGGCGGTGTCCTAGACCCCTAGACGAACAGACCACAAAAAGCGGA
>JANOXW010000605.1:0-1988 GCA_031418635.1 Acidobacteriota bacterium | reverse complement strand
AATCGCGTGCATCAGTCAAAAGCGTGTCTGTTTCGACAAAATAATCAGGCGTAATCGGACGCATTACAGTTGAGATATTTGTTTTGTGCCAATCTTCACGCGCTAATTTTTTCAAATCTTCCAAAACTAAAATTCCATAGAGTTGATTATTTTTTGCAATAGGAAAAACCGTCTGCCGATGAAGTGGTAAAGTGTGGTCAACAAAATGCAGAACATTTGTGTCAGGTTCAATGGAAATAGGTAACGACATGACTTCTTCGACAATTAGTTTTTCGTTGTCGTTGACCTGGTGAATTATTGATTTTGCCGCATCATATAGAAAAAGCCCGATTAAAACTGTCCAAAAGCCGGTAAAAAAATCACCACGCCCCAAAGCAATGTAAATACCGGAAATCATCAAAACCGCCGCGATGATTTGCCCGAAACGTCCGGTTAAAATCGTCGCTTCATTCAAATTCGTGCCGCGTCGCCACAAATAAGACCGCAAAACTCTACCACCGTCAAGCGGATAACCCGGAAACATATTGAAAACCGCTAAGAGAAAATTTCCCAAAGCCAATCCCTTACACAGAGTCGTGAGAAAGTTTGCGCCAAGCGCATTAAAAATCGCCATTAGTCCGAGAAAGAGAAGCGCGAGCAAAAAACTTGCCACCGGTCCGGCGATCGCAATCCGAAATTCAGCCCGCGGCGTGTCAGGTTCGCGCCGAAATCGCGTCAATCCGCCAAACGGATGAAGCACGATTTCGACAACTTGCAAGCCTTCTAAACGGGCAATATAGGCGTGTGCATATTCGTGAAGAAAAATCGAAATAAAAAAAATCAAAGTTGTCAGAAATCCGAAAACCAAACTCGTCAAAAAATTATCAAATGCGGAATCAACACTCGTCGCCGTAACCCAAGTCATTATTGCCAAGACGAAAAACCAACGGTAATCTATCCGCACGGGAATATCCGAAACGTGCGCGATGAGCAGTTGACGCTTGAAAAAATTGAAAAATTTCATTTTAAGTTAGGTTAAAGTAATAGTAACACTTTACAATGACATTTCGCTTAAATCTGCAATAATTTTCGGCAACCTCGCCAACACAAAATCAACTTCCGCTTCTGTGTTAAATCTCCCCAACGAAAAGCGAATTGCGCCCATTGCTTGTGAATATGGAATATTCATCGCTTGCAAAACGGGCGACGCAGTGTGTATTTCGGCGTTGCAAGCCGAACCGGTCGAAACGCACACGCCAAAATCATTAAGCCTCGCCAAAATCACTTCGCCGTTTAAGTTTGGAAACGAAATATTTGATGTATTCGGCAGACGTTTTGTTTTATCGTTTGTGCCGTGAACACGAGAATTTGGAATTTTACTCAAAATTTCGTATTCGAGTTTATCTCTCAGACTACAAATTTTTTCCATCGGCGAAAAATCTTTGACAAAATTTGCCGCTGCGCCGATGCCGACGATTTGATGAACGGCTTCTGTGCCGGCGCGTCTGCCGTTTTCTTGTCCGCCGCCGATAGACAACGACGGCAAAGCCACGCCTTTTCTAACATAAAGCGCACCGACACCTTTTGGCGCGTGAAATTTATGACCGGAAACGCTGAACAAATCTATCGCTGTATTCTTTAAATCAAGCGGAACTTTGCCGACAGCATTTACGCCGTCAACGTGAAAAATCGCGTTGGAGTTTTCTTTGACAATTTCGGCAATTTTGGCAACGGGAAACAAAATGCCGGTTTCGTTATTTGCCAACATCACGGAAACAATCGCCGTGTCTTCGCAAAGAGAATTTTTTAGTTCGTCTAAATTTAGCGAACCGTTTTCGTTCACTTCCAACCAAGTTATTTGATAGCCTTTAGTTGCAAGTTTTTCACAAACTTTGCGAACGGCTTCGTGTTCGACGCGGGTTGTGATGATATGTTTTTTATTCGGACGGGCTTCGAGTGTGCCGAAAATCGCCCAATTGTCGCTTTCCGTGCCGCCGGACGTGAAAACG